>CAYPJB010000068.1:0-14461 GCA_964410845.1 uncultured Bacteroidales bacterium
CCTAAAGTGGCATCATCACCACTTTTTTGGAGATGTGCCATGTCGCTTGTCAGACCGATTGACTTCTCGAAGACCCCCAACTACCCTCGCTGGCTGCTCAAAGACCTGCTGCCTGCTCATGAACTCGTCGTACTGGACGGCTCCACCGGGGTTGGCAAAACTCTCGCTCTCGCTGTACTTTCCGAACAGATCAGCAAGTTGCCTGGTCAGAATATTCTCTACCTCAGCAGCCATGATCAGGAACAGAGCCGAAACATGTTCCTGAGCCGCCAGCAGGCACAGGGCAAGAATATCCGAGCCATTGACTTCACCCCATCATTGCCCGATAGCGATCTGGTGCTGCGTGAACTCATTCGAACAATCGGTGAGTCACTAAATGAGTATGAACCATCCGTCTTCATCCTTGATGGCATCGAAGAACTGCTCAGCTACCAGACCGAGATGAAAACGGAACTCAGCCGATTCTTCTGGAATTCACTCCGTCGCTATGCTGCCGATTACTGCTGTACCATCATCGTCACCCGTACCCAGGGGTTAAACGAAAGCCGATCCTATGGCACGTTTACCAAGCTCGGCTCAGATCACGCCCGCTTCGCCCTGGCCATGCACTGGCACCCGCACGCACCCGAGGAACGCATCCTCACCGTCATCAAGCACCAGTTCGGCCCCATCGGCAAACAGTTCCACCTGCAGTTCGAGAACAACCAAGCCGTTCTGAAATCCGTCGAGAAGGATCACTACCAACGCCCCGCCAAGAGTGCTCCGACTTATCAAGCCACGAAAACCGCACGCACACCCGCGGCCCTCACCTTCACTCCACAGGAACTCGAAGTCGTTCACGCCATCGAAGAAATGACCCAGTCTGGCGTTCCATCGGAAGACATCCACCAGAAACTCACCCACACCGGCTACGCACACACACTCCTTGAAGCAGTGGAAGCGAAGCTGAATTTGTGCCGAAAGAACGAACAGGCATGTGCCCAGAAGAATCAGGCTCTTGTGCAGCATCTACTGAAACCCGCACACACGGCTGTTGCTGCATAACAGTTGACCTCGAACGGCGTGGCAGGGGTCAGTGGCTGCAATCGTAGCATGGGGTTGCAACCCCATAATCGCCGCTGCCCCCTGCAACATTGTTAGGACCGGTACCCCGCCACGTTTTCAGTAACAACCGCAGATCCATTAACACCCTCTCTGAGAACTTCATGAACCCCACTGCATCATCACCTTGCAGCGCCGCGCCGTCGCACATAACTTAATTATGTTAGACCTGCCTTGCACAATACATAAAAGGATGTCGCATGCGGTATCTCGTCGTAGCCTGCACCCTCCTCACTGCCGCACACAGCTTCGCTGAAGACTGGACTCACTGGCGCGGCCCCACACAAAATGGTGTTTCATTCGACAAAAACCTGCCAGACGACTGGAACCCCAAGGGGAAGAATGTTCTCTGGTCAGCCCCTGTCGGAAGCCGCTCAGCTCCCGTCGTCAGTCGGGGCAAGGTCTACCTCATCGGCAGCGTGAATCCCGATCAGGTGACCGAACAGGAAAGGGTCGCTTGCCTCGATGCCGAGACGGGCAAGCTGATCTGGGAACATCGTTTTAACGTCTTCCTGACCGATATCGTTACCAACCGTGTCGGCTGGGCCGTCCCCTGTGCTGATCCAGAAACGGGCAATGTTTACACCCACGGCACGCAGGGACTGCTTACCTGCTTCGGTGAAGATGGCAAGATTGTCTGGCAACACTCACTTACTGAGGAATATGGCCGCGTCAGCGGATACGGTGGCCGGACTTCGTCGCCTACAGTGATTGATGATCTCGTCATTATTCACATGGTGCAATCGAGTTGGGGAGACAACGGGCGCGGTGGGTTCCGTTTTGCCGCATTTGACAAGAAGACCGGGGAAATCCGCTGGTGGTCCACCACTGATGTACCCCCCATCGATACCACTTACTCGGTACCGATCGGTATCACTGTCAAAGGCGTTCGACTGGTCGTCGCAGGTGGTGGCGATGGTGCCATCCATGCGTTGAAAGCCAGCACGGGTGAACGGGTCTGGCGGATGCCAATCACCACACGTGGCGTCAATGTCTCCCCTGTTGCTGATCACGCCAAAGGCTGGGTCTACTTCTGCCAGAGCGAAGAGAACCTGGATACCAATAAGCAGGGTACTGTCCTCTGCGTTGATGCTGGCACCGTCGAACCCAATGGCCAACCGAAGGTCATCTGGAAGAAGGTCGATATCCTCTCTGGGTTTGGCTCACCTGTTCTGCACGAAGATCGACTCTACGTTGTTGATAATACAGCCAAGATGTTTTGCCTTGATGCTGCGACCGGCAAGGAAATCTGGACTCATAAGTATGGTCGCAACACCAAAGGTTCACCCATTCTGGCTGATGGCAAGTTCTACGTGGGTGAAGTCAGCTCTACCTGGCATGTCTTCCGTCCCGGCAAGGACAAGGCTGAGAAGATCAGCTCGACTCGCATCCCGGCTGGTCCAGGCGGCACACTGGTCGAGGTGAATAGCAGCCCTGCTGTAGCCAATGGTCGCATCTACTTTGCTGATACCGATAATGTCTACTGTGTAGGCAACAAGGAAAAACCTGCAGAGACACCTAAGACTCCCGATCCCTCTATTCAGCCGAAGCCTCCGCTGGGGCCAGCAACGGTTGCCCTGGTGACGCCTGCAGATGTCAGCCTGAAACCGGGCGACAGTTACAACGTTACCCTCAGGCTCTACGATGCAAACGGCCAATTCCTTGGCACCAAAAACGCTGACAGTTGGTCACTGCCCACTGCTCCACCACCTCCACCTGTTCCCGGCAGCCCACCCAACAACGCTCCTATCCCTGCTCTGCAAGGCTCCGTCTCGCCGGAAGGCAAGGTGATTGTTTCGCCCTCGGTAAAGGCACAGTCCGGCGTGGTCTTGGGTAAAATCAAAGTGGATGGCAAGGAACTCTCTGCTAAAGGCCGAGTTCGTGTCTCTCCCGTACTGCCCTTTGAAGAGAACTTCGAGGAAGTCGATCTCGATCGCATTCCCACTGGCTGGATCAACCTCGCAGGCAAGTTCCGCACGGTGAAGAGCACCGATGGTACTCGCGTCATGAAAAAGCTCGCCAACAACCCGAATCCCCTGTTGGCTCGCGCCTATGGCTACATCGGTACTCCCGACATGAGTGAGTACACCATCTCGGCAGACATCATGGGGACATCCAAGGAAGAGAATAAAGTTGTGAACATGCCCAACATGGGCGTCGCCAACTGCAGATATCTTCTAGCCATCGATGGCACCAAGCAGAAACTGAATCTGGGCTCGTGGGAATCCCGACGTCGAGTCGAATCGAATATGGATTTCACCTGCAAGCCTGGCGTCTGGTACAGCTTCATCTTCAAGGTAACTCAAAAAGGTGACAAGGCGATCTGCCAGGGCAAGGTCTGGCAAAAGGGCATGCCTGAACCAATTGACTGGACGATTCAGCTCGAAGACCCGAGCCCTAACCGAACCGGAGCCCCCGCCATCTACGCGTACGCCACTGCCATTCCCACGAGCGGCAAGGGCGATGGCACTGAAGCCTTCTTTGACAATGTCAAAGTGGTACCGAACAAAAAGTAACTCATTTCTCCCCTTCTACCCTCTCGGGTGAAGGGGCAATGCACATGGAGAACAGTTCCTTTTCCCGTCTCTCCCATGTTTGACTGTCTAGGCACCATCCATCAGGAACTCAGCTATATGATCCTCAAGCAAACTTGCCTCGCCGGTCTGGCGCTTATCACATTGGGTGCTCTCACAGCCGATGATGCTGCCCCGAAGAAACCGGGTAGTGAATTCAAGATCCCTCCCAAATCCTGGCCCATGTTCGGCGGCAGCCCTGACCGCAACATGGTCAATAACATCGACAAGAACCTTCCGGTCGAAGTCGATGTCGAAAAGAACAAGAACGTGCTCTGGTTTGCTGAACTCGGTTCGCAATCCTACGGCAACCCTGTTGTTTCCGGCGGCAAGGTCTACGTTGGCACCAACAATGGTAACCCTCGCGACCCTGCGATCAAGGGGGACAAGGGCAACTTGATGGCGTTCCGCACATCGGATGGCCGCTTCCTCTGGCAGATCGTGCATGACAAGCTCCCTGCTGGCCGAGTTAACGATTGGCCCGAACAAGGTGTCTGCTCTTCACCTCTTATTGAAGGGGACAAAGTCTATTACGTCAGCAATCGTGGCGAAGTCATCTGTGCCACCACCGAAGGCCTTGCCGCTGGCAACAAGGGCGTGACCGACGAACAGTACAAGGGCGTCGAACACGGCGATATCATCTGGCGCATGGACATGATGAAAGACCTGGGTGTCTTTCAGCATAACATGGCTGCCTGCTCACCTATCAGTGTGGGCGACATCCTGATGATCGTCACCGGCAATGGCCACGATGAATCGCATGAGAACATTCCCGCCCCCCAGGCACCAAGCTTTATTGGAGTGAACAAGAAGACGGGCAAGGTCGTCTGGACCAATAACTTCCCAGGTAACAAGATTCTTCACGGCCAATGGTCGAATCCCTGTTATGCAGTCATTGGTGGCGTACCCCAGGTCATCTTCTGCGGTGGCGACAGCTGGATGTATGCCTTCAATCCAGAGAACGGAAGCTTCCTCTGGAAGTTCGACTGTAACCCCAAGAACACCGTTTACAAGCTGGGTGGTAAGGGTACCAAGAACGAGATCATCGGCACCCCCATCGTCTATGAAGGCAAGGTCTATCTCGCCATCGGCCAGGATCCTGAACACGGTGACGGCGTGGGCCACATGTGGTGCATCGACCCCGCTGGCAAGACTGGTGACATCAGCCCGGTCAACGACAACTTCGATCCGAAAGCCCCCGAGAACAAGAACAGCGGCCTGGTCTGGCACTACGGCGGCGTAGATGACAAGGGCGAACTCAAGTGGCATCGCAGCATGTCCACCATGGCTGTTCACAATGGCCTGTGTTATATCTGCACACTGCACGGCTTCGTCAGTTGCTTCGATGCCAAGACTGGCGAACGCTACTGGACTCACGACACCCTCAGCAATATCTGGGGCTCGTGCTATGTCGCTGATGGCAAGGTCTATATCGGCACCGAAGAAGGCGACTTGCTCGTCTTCGCGGAAGGCAAGGAATTGAAGCTCCTCGCCAAGAACGACATGAAAGGTTCTATCCTCAGCAGCGTCGTCTCCGCCGACGGTGTGCTCTATGTAATGACCAAGAACCGCCTGTATGCATTGAAGAACAAATAGCAATTTAGCCCCCGGCCATTCAGGCCGGGGGTGGTTCTCGCGAAATATATACTCCACTCGCGTAACCCAAACTGAGCAATTACAAATACGATCCCCACACCGCACGAACCCGCCCCCGGCCTGAATGGCCGGGGGCTAATTGGTATCTATCATGCCTCGACTCCTCTCCACATCTATTATCATCCTCCTGGCTATCACCTGCATCGCGCAGGAACCACCACTGGTCGCCCCGGGCGAAGCACGAACTCCAGCGGAAGAGTTGAAATCCTTCAAGCTGCCACCCGGCTTTGAAGCTCAACTCGTCGCCAGTGAACCCGACATTGCCAAGCCAATGAATCTAGCGTTTGATGCCAAGGGGCGGCTGTGGGTGACATCCTCACTCGAATACCCGTTCCCTGCACAAGGTCGCCCCGGTCGCGATATGGTGCATGTCCTCGAAGACTTCGCCCCCGATGGCAAGGCTCGCAAGATTCACACCTTCGCGAAAGACCTCAACATCCCCATTGGCCTGTTACCACAAAAAGATGGCGCGCTTGTCTACAGCATCAACAGTCTTGACCAACTCAAAGGGGAAGCTGGCAAGCTCTACACCGAACGCAAGAAGCTCTTCGAAGGCTTCGGCTTTCGCGATACGCATGGCATGATCAACAGCTTCACTCCGGGTTACGATGGCTGGATCTATGCCTGTCATGGCTACGCCAACGATTCCACCACCAAGGGGACAGACGGACAGGAACTGAAGATGAACTCAGGCAATGTCTTCCGTTTCCAGGCGGATGGCAGCCGGGCGGAAATCTTCAGCCGGGGCCAGGTCAATCCGTTTGGCCTCTGCTTCGATGCTCATGGCAATCTCTACAGTGCGGATTGCCATACCAAGCCCATGACGCAGCTCATCCGCGGTGCTCACTACGACAGCTTCGGCAAACCGCACGATGGCCTGGGTTATGGCCCCAATATGATGGGCCACCTCCACGATTCCACCGGTCTCTGTGGCATCGTCTTTTATGATGCCGATGCTTACCCCAAACAGTACCGCGACACCATGTTCGTCTGCAACGTGGTCACCTGCCGGATCAATCATGACAAGATCGTCTTCAAGGGTTCAACGCCCGAAGCAGTGCTGCAACCCGACTTCATGAAGAGCGACGACCCCTGGTACCGCCCGGTCTACATGACCATCGGCCCCGATGGCGCGATATACATTGCCGATTTCTACAACCGCATCATTGGCCACTACGAGGTGCCGCTTAGTCACCCTGGCAGAGATCGAACCCGTGGCCGCATCTGGCGCATCGTCTACAAAGGCACGGATGCAAAGGCTACTCCTGCCCCGCATGATGGTGATCTGACGAAGTGTACTATTCCCGAATTGCTGCAAGCCTTCGAGCATCCAAACATCACCGTCCGAATGCTGGCACTGCAGGAAGCAGTCGAGCGGGGTGCTGACACAGCGAAGGCAATCATGACAGACGGACCTGAAGCAAAAAATGCCAATCGCTATGTATTGCAGCTTTGGGCTCTCGAACGACTCAAGCAACTGACTGATGCAGAACTACTGAAAGCACGCAGCATTGAGGTAGGGCTGGTGCAAGAACATGCCCTCAAGATCATCAGCGAGCGTAAGCAATGGACGCCGGAATTACGACACACAGTTTCCGCAGCACTCATGAATCAAGACCCTGTCGTCCAGCGGAAAGCTGCGGAAGCCATGTGCATGGACACGTCAGCTAGTCTTGCATCGATCCGTTTGCTGAATGAATGCCTGAAGAGCGTATCGAGGGAAGATACCCATCTCCGTCATACGCTGCGCATCGCCCTGCGGAATCAACTGAGCCGATTGCCGAGCGAAGAGTTCACAGCACTAACATCAACTGATATTGTACAACTCGCTGACATCGCACTGGGTATCGCTAGCGAACGAGGTGGCCAGACTGCTCTTCGCGCCTTGCAAACTCAAGCCGGCTGGCATGATAACCTTCCCAAACTGGTACAGCATTCCAGTCGATACTTGCCCAAGCAAATGCCTGTGATCCATGAGTTATCACAAAAGCACAGGCCACAGCAACATTACTATGCTGCGTTACTGCAAGCCGAGGTACAGGGGCTTCGTCAATCAGGTCAGCCGCTGCCTGAGAACATCAAAGCCGATGCCCAGCAGTTTGCTCATCAGCTTTGCACTAATGCTAACCCAGCCGTTGTTCAACTAGGCATCGATCTCTGCAGCCAGGCCAAGCTGACCGATCAGTTCGACACCATCGCAGGCCTGGTCATCAACACCAGGTTGCCTGAAGCTCAGCGAACCGCTGCTGTCAACGCACTCACATCACTGGATGTAGTCAAGGCAGAGAACGCTTTGCTGAACTTCATCAAGCAGGATGATCTGCCGATGGAAGCACGCGAACGGGCAGCTACTATCGCTGCGGGCTTCAATAAACCTGCACTGCGTGAGAAGCTCTTCGGACTCCTCACCATCGTGCCCAGCCGCCTGGCTAACGTGATTGCCTACTCCATCGCCAACAACCCCGCCGGTGCTGATGAACTGATGCAGATGGTGGAGAAAGGCAAAGTGCCTCCGTCCATTCTGCTCACCACCTCGGTGCAGTCGCGTATCTTCAATCACAACCGCCCTGCCTTCCGCGAACGGTATACCAAGCTAACCCAGGGTTTGCCACCAGCCGATGTCAAGCTGGCTGAACTCGTATCACTCCGAACCAGCCGTTATGCAGCATCCAAGCCCGATGCAGACCGTGGGGCCAAGCTCTTCACCCAGCACTGTGCCGCCTGCCATCAACTGGCTAACCAAGGGGCCAAGATAGGCCCACAACTTGATGGTGTCGGCATCCGTGGCGTGGAACGACTGCTCGAAGACATCCTCGACCCGAACCGCAACGTCGATCAGGCCTTCCGTGCTTCTGTCATCGTCCTCAAGGATGGCAGAACCATGACCGGCCTGGTCCTGCGAACTGAAGGCAACATCATCGTCTTCGCCGATACCCAGGGCAAGGAACAGAAGCTCGACAAGAACGATATCGACGAAAGCAAACTCACCAACCTCTCCCCCATGCCCGCCACCTTCGATACCGGGCTGAAGGAATCGGAGTTGAACGATCTGCTGGCGTATCTGCTACAGCAACGGGCGAAGTAAGATCGCAATCGCCGTGGCAGGGTTGTGCTATACTCAGCTCAACCCTGAAAACCTCGAGAAGCATTTGCACATCCACAGGGTCGATCGGAGTACCGAACGACCCTGCCACATCTTTTGGTAATCCATTATCCCAACAAGTCCTTGATCACATGCCCATGGACATCGGTCAGTCGGCGGTCGATGCCGTTGTTGCGAACGGTGAGTTTCGTGTGATCGATCCCCAGCAGATGCAGCATCGTGGCGTGGATGTCATAGACCTGGGTGGCATTGTTGCGCTCCGCGGGCTTGTATCCAAATTCATCGCTCGGCCCATAGCTGATACCCGGTTTCACGCCACCGCCACAAAGCCAGTTGGTGAAGCAGAAGGGGTTATGGTCCCTCCCCTGCCCTCCCTGGCTGCTGGGCATCCGGCCAAACTCCGTTGTCCAGAGAATCAGTGTATCATCAAGCAAACCACGTTGCTTGAGATCAGTCAGGAAGCTGGCGATGCCTCGCGACATGCCGAGTGCCAGCGGGCCATGATCCCGTTTGATGTTCTCGTGCGAATCCCAGTTGCGCCGGGGGAAGCCATTGTCGTTGCCGAGCCAGATCTGGATGAAGCGGACACCTCGTTCCAGGAGTCGACGTGCCACCAGGCATCGACGGCTGAAGAAGATCGTCTCTTCCAGATCGTTGATCTCGGCTGGAAATGTAGCGGGGATAGTCTCCAGGTGATACAGCTTCCTGACATGGTCAGGCTCTTTCTGCCAGTCTAACGCTTCGGGGGCAGCCAGTTGCATGCGGGCTGCCAGTTCATAGCTGGCAATGCGCCCAGCAAGGCGATCATCTTGCCGGGTCTTGGCGTGCTCGGTGTTCAGTTGTTTGAGTAGCGACTGGGTTGCCTGTTCGGATATAGGTGTCACATACTTGCCATGCTCGCCGACGGAGAGGTACTGCACCGGCTGGTTTTCTTCAGGCCGAATCAGCGTGCCACTATGTTTGGTAGGGAGAAATGCCGCATCCCAGTTCTTGGTGCCATTGGATGCAAAGCCTCGATGGTCAGGCAGCACTACAAACGTGGGCAGATTATCATTCATGCTGCCCAGGCCATAACTCACCCAGTTGCCCATACCCGGGAAGCCTGGCCGCGTGAAGCCGGTGGTTTGCAGCAGCGTCCCCTGGCTGTGAACACCGGAAGCATTCACCATGTTGTGGACGAAAGCAATGTCATCCACATGGTCAGCCAGCGGTGCTGCGATGGTGCTGAGCATCTTCCCGGTCTTGCCGTAGGGTTTGAATTCCCAAGGGCTTTGCAGCCAGGGGCCAAGTCCATCCTGAAACGCTTCAACCGGTTCACCGAAGTTGGCAGGTTTGCCATGCTGCCTGATGAGGTTCGGCTTGAAGTCGTACAGATCCAGATGGCTGGCACCACCAGCCATGAAAAACTGGACGACACGCTTGGCCTTGGCTGGATGATGCAAGCCGCTCGCTGGCTTGGTGGTCTGATCCTTGGCCAGAAGGCCATCACGTTCCAGCAATGACCACAACCCGGCACCAAGGATACCTTGCGTCATCGACTGCAGCACATTTCGCCGATTCATCAGCATGCTAGTCCACCAGCACAAACTCGTTGAGGTTCCACAGCAAGCGGCCCAACTGGGCCAGCCCATGCTGCTTGACGTAAGGTTCCAGATGCTTCACTTCGTCAGCAGTGGGTGAACGCTGTAGCACCAATTGAAAGGCTGTATCAATCGGCTTCGATACCGCTTTGAGGCGATCAGCCAGACGTTCGCTCATGTAAAGCAGCAGCGGATCGTTCAGCATCGCCAGCGATTGCAGAGGTGAGATACTCTGATTACGGCGATCCACCATCATCGAAGGATCAGCACAATCGAGCGTCGCCATCCATGGGTTCTGCTGGGAACGAACTATGGAACGATAGATGGCCCGTCGATGAATGGCTGGATCGCTGACAGGTTTCAACTCATATCGATAGTGTGGCGAATGTTCAGGCTTCTCGACCACATAGTCGAAGTAACTTGGACCACCCATCTTGAGATTCAGTGCCCCAGCAGTTTGCAGGATGCTGTCCCGCAAGGCTTCCGCTTCGAGCCGACGTGCCGTCATCTTCCACAGCAACTTGTTGCCGCTGTCGATGTTTATGGCTTGCTTAATATCACCCGTAGGCATGCTGGTTTGCCGATAGACAGCACTGGTGACGATCAGCCGATGCAGTGCCTTGATGGAATCATGCTGACGGAACCCAGCAGCCAGCCAGTCGAGCAGTTCCGGATGCGTAGGCAACTGCCCCATCTTGCCGAAGTCGTTGTTGGTCTCAACCAGTCCCTGGCCGAAGTGATAGTGCCAGATGCGATTGACGATAGACCGCCAAGTCAGCGGATTCTCCTGATGGGTGATCCAGCGAGCGAGTGCTGCCCGGCGAGCACCTTCATTGTCGCCTGCTTCAGCAAAGACACTCGGCTGATGCTGGAGCATGCTCAAAGCCCCAGGCTGAACAACTATGCCGGGCTTCTGCACATTGCCTCGCTGCAGGAGAGTGATCTGCCGAGGCTTGCCACCACTGGGACCAGTACCCAGAAAGTTACCTTTGCCATGATGGACAGCCCCGATATAAGCCTTGGATGGTGCAGGCAATTTGTTGACGGCAGCTTGTGCTTGATCTACTTCTCGCTTCGCATTGGCCATCTGCTCTCGAAGTGAAGCTGGAATCAGCTTCTGATGCAATTCCCTGATCTTCTGATCCAACTCACTGGCACGTCGCAGATCGATAACACCTGGCACCTTGCCATCAATGAGATTGGCAAGCTTCCAGCGAGGCCCCGCTTCAATGGAATCGAGTGCTGTTAGCTTAGCCGATGTGGCACGGTTCTGGCCTTTTGCATCAAGGATTCGGACTTCAGCTAATGAGAAATGGTAGTCATTCATCCGGGTTGCCAGCTCGGTTGCCACGATACGAATGTACCTAGCTTTCGCATTTACTGCATGCGCTACCGGCGCTGTTCCAGGGTTAGCCACTATCTGCGAACGCTGATCGACAACGATCACCGGATTCGTGAAGTCATCCTTATCAGCTACTGCAATGTAATAGCGTTTCGGGAAGCCGAACCCTGCCCCAATGTTCTTGAAGTCGTCGTAGCAGCCGGTCAGTTCGACCTGTTTGATATCAACCAGCGAACCAAGGTCGAATTGAACCCACTTCTCTGTCCTGGCTGAACTGCTGAGCTGACTGTGATAGCCATACTCGACAGGCAGAGTGGTTGGCTTCCTGGTGATCGTGTTGCGTTCGTCCTGTAATTGTTTCATCGCAGGTGAATTGAGTGCCTGTTCCTGCTTTTCCAGTTGGCTTAGCTGTTGCCTGGCCAATTGCAACTGTCGCTGCTTCGCTTGCCGTACTTTCGCCAGCTCCGCATCAGCATCATATTCCTTATCAGTCCGATCCACTGCAGCAAAGACAGCTTGCAGCCGATAGTAGTCTTCCGCAGGGATGGGATCGAACTTGTGATTGTGACATTGGGCACAATGGACAGTCACGCTCTGAAACGTGCTCATGGTGTTGGCTACCATATCATCCCGATCGAGATGCCGGGCGATCTTGCCATCGATCTTGGTTTCAGGCAGCTCTGCATGACCGATGAAATCCCAAGGCCCCGCTGCAATGAAGCCTAGTGCTTCGATGCCATCTCTCGTATTCGGATACAGCACATCTCCTGCTAACTGCTCTTCGACGAACCGTCGATAAAGTTTGTCTTCGTTGAAAGCACGGATGACATAATCCCGGTAAGGCCAGGCATGGGGCCGAGGCTGGTCCTTGTCGTAACCATGCGTTTCACCGTAATGGACGACATCGAGCCAGTGCCGAGCCCAACGCTCGCCGTAACGGGGCGAGGCAAGATACTCATCTACCAGTTTCTCGTACGCTTGCGGATCCTTGCTACTAACAAATGCAGTCACTTCTTCAGGTGTTGGTGGCAAACCAAGCAGGTCATACTTCAACCGACGAATGAGCGTTCGCCTGTCAGCTTCTTCACTGGGCTTCAGACCCTTCTTAAGAAGTGTCTGCAGGATGAAAGCATCAATCGGCGTTCGCTGCCAGTTCTGATACTCAGCAGGGATTGAAGGGACGACTGGCGAACTGATAGGTTTCAGCGACCACCAGACTTCCTGGGTTCTCGTCTGTTTCTCGTCAGGCCAGTTGGCACCTTCATCAATCCACCTTTTGATAATCTCGACATCTTTCTTGCTCAGCCGATCACCCTTCGGAGGCATCACCATAGCCGGATCCAGACCTGCCACGTAGCGATAGAGCGGGCTTTCGCTTCCTTTCCCCGGGATAATTGCCTTTCCAAGCTCACCACCTCTAAGAGCATCCGATTTGTTATCTAATCGCAAACTACTCTTTTGCTTCTCTGCGCCATGGCAGCTGTAGCAATGCTGCTTCCAGATGGGCTGCACATCCTGCATAAAAGCGACTCGCAAAGGCGGCGGATCATCGCTCACGGCATCGGCCACTAACAACAGCAAAAACAAGACAAGCAGTGAACCACGTAACATCAGCATTCTGACTCGGAGAGATAAGCTGGCAGACCCTCATCCTGACATCTGTACTCTGCCCTGTCAATCAAAGAAAATGTTCTTCATCCTGTACTGTTCTTGACGATTGGCTGGAATACCCCATCATTTCAATTATCAAACTTAACAAAGGTGAATTCCAACGATGAAGCTGATGGATCAGTGGACCATTCAGGACGCTTACGATACCTACAACACACGCAACTGGGGCAAGGGCTACTTCAGCATCAATGCTGATGGTAATGTTACTGTCCATCCCACCAAAAATGAAAAGCAAGGCATCGACCTCAAGCTGCTGATCGATCAGATCCAGGCTCGTGGCATTCAGTTGCCCATTCTTCTACGCTTTACCGATATCCTGCGTCATCGTATCACCGAGATGCACGGGGCCTTCCAGCAGGCCATGCAGGAATTCCAGTACAAGGGCAGCTACTGCAGCGTCTACCCCATCAAGGTCAACCAGACGCGACAAGTGGTTGAAGAGATCATCAACTACGGCGCTCCGCTGCAGTTTGGCCTCGAAGCAGGCTCCAAACCGGAACTGCTGGCTGTGCTAGCCCTCACTGGTGGCCACGATATCCCGCTCATCTGCAATGGTTTCAAGGATGATGAATTCATCAAGATGACCATGCTGGCACGCAAACTGGGCAAGAACATCATCCCTGTCGTCGAGAAGTTCAGCGAACTTACCAGCATCGTCAAGAATGCCAAGGCCCTTGGCGTGAAGCCTGTCATTGGCGTCCGTGCCAAGCTCGCTGCCCGTGGTGCAGGCCGCTGGAAGCTCTCTGCAGGCTACCGCTCGAAGTTTGGACTGACGATTACTGAAATCCTGGATGCGGTGGAATATCTGAAGTCTGAAGGCATGGAAGACAGCTTGCAACTACTCCACTTCCACCTCGGCAGCCAGATCACCAACATTCGCAATGTCAAAGGTGCCATCAACGAAGCAGTTCGAGTGTATGTTGAACTGCATCGCCTGGGTGCAGGCATGCGCTACCTCGATGTTGGAGGTGGTTTGGGTATTGACTACGATGGATCACAAACCGACTTCGAATCGTCGATCAATTACACCTTGCAGGAATACGCCAACGACATTGTCTTCCGCATCAAGGATATCTGCGACGAAGCAGAGGTGCCCCACCCAATCATCATTACAGAGAGCGGGCGAGGTATGGTGGCGTACCATAGCGTTCTCGTCTTCGATGTTTTGGGCACCAGCAGCTTTGATCACTTCCAGATTCCAGCCAAGTTGCCTGAGGATGCGCCCAAGCCAGTTACAGAACTCTATGCTGCCTGCAATGAGCTGAACAAGAAAAACTACATGGAGTGCTATCACGATGCCTCGCAGGCCATTGATGAAACGCTGACTCTCTTCAATACCGGCCACCTTGATCTCGAAACGCGAGGCCTCACCGAGCGTCTCTTCTGGAGTTTTTCCAGCAAACTGTTGAAACTGACCAAGGAAATGGACTATGTT
>CAYPJB010000069.1:0-14440 GCA_964410845.1 uncultured Bacteroidales bacterium
TACACATGGCCCTCACTATTGCTGCGCATTGCAACAATGCTCGGTTGCAGCCACCCAAGTCAAACGATGAAAACTGGCAAGTTATTGGTGATCCAACGGAGGGGGCTCTCCTGGTGGCGGCACTTAAGGGAGGGATTGACCCGGCAGTGTTCGCTCGGCCTCTCTTTGAAATACCTTTCGATTCAGAACGCAAGGCGATGTCGGTCGTTGTTCGAGAAAACGATGGTCGTCTACTTATGTACACAAAAGGTGCGCCTGAAGTTATCCTCGGGAAATGCTCATATAAGTGTTCAAATGGAAAAACAGTCCCTCTTTCAGACCAGCAGCGTTCGGAGATTCTGGCTGCGAACGGTGCCATGTCTGGACGTGCCCTCCGTGTCCTAGCCCTGGCCTATCGTGAGGTAACCAGTGTCACGAATGCACTCTCGGAAGAGCACGACCTAATCTTCGTTGGTCTGGCCGGTATGATCGACCCACCTCGTGAAGAGGCGAAAGAAGCAGTACAGCGATGTCATCACGCGGGCATCAGGCCAGTTATGATTACTGGCGACCATCCTGCAACAGCCCTGGCTATTGCACGAGAGCTTTGCATAGCTGGCCCCTCTGACCGTGTCGTGACTGGGAATGAGCTACAAAAAATGAGCGACGAGCAACTCGTCGGCGAAGTCGAGTGCATCACCGTCTATGCCAGGGTCACCGCTGAGCATAAGCACCGAATTGTCCAGGCCTGGAAGAATCGAGGTCATGTTGTTGCCATGACTGGTGATGGAGTAAATGATGCTCCGGCCATCAAGGCAGCAGACATCGGAATCGCCATGGGTGTTTCTGGGACAGATGTCACCAAGGAAGCATCAGCCATGGTACTGACCGATGATAACTTCGCTTCGATTGTAAACGCAGTCGAAGAAGGCCGCACCATCTTCGACAACATCCAGAAGGTAGTCCTTTACCTTCTCTCATGCAACTGTGGCGAAATCCTCCTGATGTTGGCCGCCACTCTGCTCGGCTGGCCGGCCCCGCTCGTGCCGATCCATTTACTCTGGATCAACCTGATCACCGACGGCGTGCCCGCTCTCGCCCTAACGATGGAACCCCCCGAAGAGGGCATCATGCGTCGCAAGCCCAGGCCGCCGGGGCAGTCCATGCTGAACTGGACCCTGGGAGGTCGGCTGCTCTTACAGGGTCTACTTGTTGGTGGCGCAGCTTTGACAGCATTCGCTATCGTGTATCTGAAGAATCCAGATTCGCCAGAGACACTTGCGCACGCTCGAACCACTGCCTTTTGTGTGCTGGCCTACGCAGAACTTTTCCGTGCCTGGGCAGCCCGTAGTGCAACTCGAACATTCTGGCAGCTTGGCGCTTTCTCAAACCCTTATCTTTTCGGCGCAGTGACTATTTCTGCATTGTTACAACTATGCCTCATATTACTGCCGTTTACTCGCCCCTTCTTTGATGCCACGTCGCATGGAGAATGGGAATGGGAGGCAATTGTGATCCTGAGCCTGACTCCCGTAACAGTCATTGAAGTGACTAAGTTGATATGTCAGTATTGGCGGGGTAAGCATAACCACGCCGGAGGTGCTGTATGAAACGTTTCCTCCCCTTGATACGTTCACTTGTCGTGCTCCTTGTGCTTGCAGGGATCATCTATGGTGGATATCACTTCTGGCCGCGGCGCGCAGCAGCAGTTACCGAGCAAGGCGACTGGACATGTTCGATGCATCCACAAATCCGGATGCCTCGCCCTGGGCAATGCCCCATCTGTGGCATGAATCTCATTCCAGTCAAAGACCAACAGTCTGAAGCAGCAGCATATAAGGAAAAGGTTGGACTAGAAACCGAGGAATTGAAGTATCGAGAGCTCACCAAAATCATCCGGACCGTGGGTAAACTCGATTATAACGAGCCTCGAATCGCTTACATCACTGCCCGAATATCAGGCCGCGTGGATCGGCTCTATGCCGACTTCACCGGGATACAGGTTAAGCAGGGCGACCACCTGGTGGACATCTACAGTCCTGATCTATTCGTCGCACAAGGAGAACTGATCCGGGCACTGGAAGCACAACAGCAGGCACAAGGCAATCGTGCGATCTATGAAACGACGGTCGAAGCATCGCGGGCAAAGCTCCGTCTACTCGGCATTACCAACGAGCAGATTCAAGAAATTGAGAAGAGTCGCAAGGTGCAAACTCACCTGACGATTTACGCACCGATAGGTGGCACGGTTGTTGAGAAGAGCGTGCGAGCAGGTCAGTATGTCAAAGAAGGTGACATGCTTTACCGTATCGCTGACTTGGACCCGATCTGGCTCTATTTGGATGTTTACGAGTCAGACCTTGCCTGGGTGCGCTATGGACAGACCGTCCAGGTCTCCGTCGAAGCTTATCCAGGTGAATCCTTTCAAGGCATCGTGACATTCATTGATCCGTTTCTTGATGATAAAACACGCACGGTGAAGGTGCGCGTAAACCTCAAAAACCCTGATCGGCTACTGAAACCAGCCATGTATGCATCGGCTCAACTTCGCGTACGTCTGCGTGCAGATGGCACTCCCGAGCCGACAGGAATGGAAGGGAAATACATTTGCCCGATGCATCCGGAGGTTATCCAGGAAGCAACGGGGAAATGTCCGATCTGCCAAATGAATCTGGAACGCGTACCTCCGGCCCGCTCAGTTCCAGCTCCTCGTGATCAGGTTAAGGCTGCGCCGGACAAGACGATGGAGCATACACACGACGAACATGCTGGTCATGACAAATCCGTTAAGCCCCCAGCATCTCCAAGCACAGCGCCAGCAGGCAAAGTGTTGGCTGTGCCAGTGAGTGCTGTGCTCGACACTGGTGTTCGAAAGATTGTCTACCGTCAAAAGTCGGACGGAGCGTACGAACTCGCGGAAGTCACTATAGGTTCTCGGACGGAAGGCCTCAATGATGCTGGTCAACCGGCTGAGTATTTTCCGGTCTTTGCCGGGCTAAAACCAGGCGAACGCATCGTCACACGGGGAGGTTTCTTACTCGACAGCCAACAGCAAATCTCAGGCATGCCAAGCCTGCTCTATCCTCAGGGACAAACCGGCGCAAACTTGCATGCGGGGCACGGTAGTGCGGCTACTACTCCAACCAAACCTAATACTTCATCCGAACATAAAGACCACTAAGTAACGGGAGAACGCTCGTGATCAAGTGGATTATCAACTGGTGCCTGAATAACCGCTTCCTCGTCATACTGGGGGCGCTAGCGATTCTTGGCGGTGGCTACTACTGTCTCGTCAACACGCCAGTCGATGCCATTCCTGATATTGGCGAAAAGCAAGTGATTGTCTTCGCCGACTGGCCCGGACGCTCGCCACAGGATGTCGAAAATCAGGTTACCTATCCATTGACTACGAGCCTGCAGGGCACTCCGATGGTCAAAACCATCCGTTCAGCCTCTGCATTCGGCTTCTCCATGGTGTTTGTGATCTTTAAGGACGAGGCTGATTATTATTGGGCACGATCACGAGTCATGGAACGGCTGAGTGTTGCCCAGGACCGCATGCCACCTGGCGTGACACCCATACTAGGCCCTGATGCCACAGCCTTAGGCCAGATCTATTGGTACACCCTGGAGTCTGATGGAGCTGACCTAGGGCAACTTCGTTCATTGCAGGATTGGTACATTCGCTATCAGCTTCAATCTGTTGAAGGAGTCTCAGAAGTCGCTTCTGTGGGTGGCTACGTGAAGCAATATCAAATTGATGTGCACCCCGATAAGATGCGAGCCCAGCGGGTCACGCTGCCCGAAGTGTACGAAGCTGTTCGCAAGAGCAATATTGATGTAGGGGCTAAGGTAGTTGAACAGAACAATGTCGAGTTTTTCATTCGCGGTGTCGGCTTCGTCAAAAGCGTGAAGGACATTGAAAACATTGTCATCCGTCAAGAAAGCGGCACACCCATCTTCGTCAAGAATGTTGCCACAGTGCAGATTGGCCCGGATTTCCGTCGGGGAGCCTTGGACAAAGCTGGTCGAGAAGCTGTCGGAGGCGTCGTCATCATGAGATACGGCGAAAACCCTCTCCACGTCTTAGACCGAGTTAAAGCCAAAATCAAAGAGATTGAGCCAGGCCTTCGAATTACACTTGCCAGTGGTCGTCAGATGCCGGTGAAGATCGTTCCCTTCTACGATCGCACTGACATCGTGAACGAAACAATTGCCACTCTGCGGGAAGCCCTCAAAGAAGAGGCACTTGCTGTTGCTTGTGTGGTGATTATCTTCCTGCTGCACCTGCGAAGCTCGTTGGCCATCGTTCCCACCCTCCCACTCTCTGTGGCGATGAGTTTTATTGTCATGTACTACCTGGGCGTTGACAGTAACATCATGTCCTTAGCAGGGGTAGCCATCGCTATCGGCGACGTTGCCGATATGGGCATCATCATGACGGAGAATATCTACAGGCGCTTGTCCACTGAGCCCGAACGCCCCAGGTTAGAAGCAGTACGCGAGGCGGCGGCTGAAGTGGGGCCCGCGATACTGACGTCAGTCACTAACACAATCATCTCGTTTATCCCGGTATTCGCATTGGCGGACCAAGAGGGCAAAATGTTCAAGCCCCTAGCCTATACTAAGACGCTAGCCATTTCCGCCTCTGTCATTCTCGCGCTCACCGTGGTACCCGTCTTAAGCTACTACCTGGTCCGCACTGGCAAATGGACACGCCTGCAATCGTTATTAATTGGTTCAGCGATTGGTTTGATCTCTGTCTTTGCCATGCATGAAGTCCTCCTTTGGGGGTTCGGGCAAAGCAGCCAATGGAGCGGCTGGCCCACAGCCATTGGCGTTGGGATCATGGTCGCTGCTGCGGTCTACCGAATGGGTCGCGAGAGACTGATCCCCCTTGAGGAGAATCTTGTCGCTCGCGGAGTAAACGCGGTGTTCCGGCCCGTACTCCGATGGGTACTTGACCACAAATTCCTGTTCCTGCTATTCCCGACTCTGATTGTAATGTTAGGAGTGACATGTTGGTTCGGTTTCGCTCGCATCGCATACCCTGTTGAAGCGGGACTTCGACTTCTGGGAGTCGAAGTCACCAAGACTAAAGCCTGGAAGGAGTTGTCTCATACCTTCCCCGGCTTGGGTCGTGAGTTCATGCCTCCGTTGGATGAGGGCTCATTCTTATTCATGCCATCTACTTTGCCTTCTGCATCGTTGCCTCAGACGCTCGATGTTGTATCCCGCCAGGACGCGGCCATTCGCACGGTTCCGGAGGTGCAAAGTGTAGTTGGAAAGCTGGGCCGAGCAGAGACTGCCCTGGACCCAGCCCCCGTGGGCATGATCGAAACGGTCATCATCCTCAAACCTGAGGAAGATTGGCGTATGGTAGATGATGGTAATGGCGGCAAACGACGCATCTTGAAACAAGAGATTCTCCAGGAACTGCAGACGAAAACGAACATCCCAGGCGTATTACCAACCTGGCTGCAACCGATTCAGACGCGTATTGTCATGCTTCAAACTGGCTTTCGCGCGATGATGGGCGTGAAGATCTACGGTGCTGACGTTCGGGAGATCGAGCGGATCGGTCTGCAGATCGAACAAATCCTGCGTAAAGTACCTGGTGCGACCGATGTGGTCGCTGACCGGATTGTCGGCAAACCGTATTTGGAATACGAAATCGATCGTGAGGCAATCGCCCGCTACGGAGTGAACATTCGCGATGTCCAGGACATCGTTGAGATTGCCATTGGCGGTGAGAACCTTACTACCTCCGTTGAGGGTCGTGAGCGTTACCCCATTCGAGTCCGTTACGCTCGTGAATTACGAGACAACCTCGACGAGTTGAGCCGTGTGCTTGTGCCTACCTCGACAGGCACACACATACCAATCACTCAAGTTGCGAAGTTAAGATACTCAATTGGCCCACAGGAGATCAAAAGTGAAGGTGGACTCCTAGTCGGCTACGTCACCATGAACACCCGTGATCGTGATGAAGTGAGCGTCGTTGAGGATGCCGAGCGTCTGCTTCAGGCCGAACGGAAACGAAGCGACGAGCAAGTGGCTGCAGGCCGTCACCAGGAGGCTTCGCTAGTGGTACCACCGGGTTACTATTGGAAATGGTCTGGGCAGTTTGAGAACCAGCAGAGGGCCATGGCACGACTCTCCTGGCTGGTGCCCGTCGTGCTCATCAGCATGGTGGTCATGATCTACGTCGGCTTGGGTAAGTGGTGGCTCGGTTTCATTGTCTACTTCGGAATGGCCGTTTCAGCTGCCGGCGGCTTTATTGCTGTCTACCTCTGGGGCGCCAATATGAGTGTTGCTGTATGGGTCGGCTTCATCGCCCTCTTTGGCGTTATCGACGATAGCAGCGTCATTATGCTCGATTACCTCGTGAGAACCTTTGGAAAGGCAACACCTCGTTCACCTGAAGAAGTACGGCGTATCGTCGTCGATGCCGCCATTCAACGTGTCCGACCGGTGCTCATGTCAACGGCCACAACTTTTATCGGTCTACTGCCAATCTTTCTCACTCAAGGACGGGGCTCGGATGTCATGCAGCCGATGGCAATCCCCAGCATCGGCGGAATGACTGTTAACCTGATTACACTCTTTATCGCTCCCTGTCTTTATTGCATGGTGACAGAGTGGCAGATAAGACATAAGCTCCGTAATTCGCTGATAGGTACTGCTTGACAAGAATTTGTTTGACTGATTGTCCACTGGGCAGAATTGCATGGACGGATAATGAGATCAAGGAATTCCAAACGCCCGCTGAAAAAGGTAACGGGAATACCGTTGGTATATGAACATAGGAATAGGCTGCGAATCGCGCATTTGTTCTTAAAGAGGTTATCCCTACCTCTCCATAACTATGATCAAGAATCAATGGCCGCCAATACAGCAGGAAAGTAGTTTGGCCTCTTGCGAAGCTGGGTGTCCCAGCGATCCAGGCAACCTTTGCGAATTGCCTTACCCTGAAGGCTATTTTCAGCCTCGTTATAGAGTCGAAGCAACAATGGCATGGTCTCGCCAGCTGAGAACCGAATCTCTTCATCCGCTATCACTTCATCCGTCAGATTGGCTTCGCGATCACACATCGCGAAGATCAACTCCGAGAATTCAACCAGTGACGACTCATGATCTTTCAAGTTGTTGACAAAGTGGTAATGATGAGCAAAGTAAGCTCGTGAAGCCACGTACTGCACCAGGAACTTCTTATAGCGAGCGATGTCAAACTTCTGTGAGAAGTTAAACTGTCCACTAGCAGACCTGACATCCTTCTCGGGATCGTCCATGAAAGCCTGAAGTTCATTCTGACATTTGACTGTCACTTCTTCATAGACAAGCTGTCGAGACAGTACTTCTGCCACGGTCTTTCGTTCAAGGCTTGAACCCTTACAACACCTACGGTACTGGTCCTCTAACCGTCCCCAATACAACCATACGATGGTTGTCCATTGAACTCCATCCTCAAGAACGGATGACGATTGCGAACTTAGCATCCTCTCAAAGACTGCATCGTACCGATTCCCAACTTGTCCCAAAGTGTAGTAGATAAAGTCGTAAGCGTGTCGTGAACTCAAGAGTTCGTCATCGGACTCCGCGCATACAGCCACAAACTGGTCAATGGCCCACTGCCGATGTTCATTGGCGTTCAAGAGAGGTAGCAGTGTTTGGATGCCTGCGGCTCTGACCGCCATTACCGGATCATTGCAAAGTCTCAGAATGGTGACTTTGAATCTATGGAACAAGTCAGGCTGCTTGAATAACCTTGCTGAGATGATTAGCCCTGCGACCCCGCGAACGCAGTTGATCACAAGGAAATCATGTCTGTGGTCATGGCTGTGATCGGCATTAGCATCGGCTTTTGGGTCACTATGGTCGCCAGCGTAGCGGCACACCAAATCGTCGACCCAGCTTTCCCAATCAATGTCATTGCGGTGCTGAATGAACCAAGTCGTTGCAATCGCCATCTCTCTATTAATTTGATACCCGAGTCGTCGAAGCAATGCGTGGCATAGTTCTGGACCGGCAGCTTTCCAGCCAGGTCCAAAATTCTGATCTGGTTTGCTTCTGGACACAGCTTGAAGAGCCGCCCTCCAAAATCTATCATCTGCAGATTGTGGAAATTGGAGTGCTAGATTTCCGAACCGAACAGGGTCCTTTTCGGCATGAACTTGAAATGTCCCAGAGAATGTTTCCACTGACGATACTGCGACGAAATCCGGGCCGTATTGTCGATTTCTCACACGCTGTTTCACCGGGCTGGATATGAGCTTGAGCCATGCCTTATCACTCAGTTCTTTGCCTTCATGGGAGATTGGCGACCTTACGCGTCCTCCACCTCCCCGTTCGTGTCGATCCAACTCGTCTGGGAGTTCGACGAATTTCGTTTGTAGCTGACGCATCCTCTCTATTGCTAAACTGCTGATTCTGTGAGGTGGCAATTGATAAAGGCAAGCATACTGCAGGAGTCCAATGTCATTGCGATAATATTGCCACTTCCATTGGCCATTGATGCATCTTTGCAACCTTTCTTTGGCATCCAATATCTCCCACCTAGGTCGAAGGGCCAAAAACGTTGTCTCTAGTGCTTCGTAGACTGGTTGATCGCAACTGGGGGCGAACTTCTTTATGGCTTCCGTACTACATTTCCAATGAGTTCCGTTTCCGATTTCACCAAGTGCAAGACGACGAGTGTCCTGAATCAGCCAGCGAATGATGGTGTCTGCATAATCGTCACTTAACCCTATCAGAGTTGTCAACACAAGTTGTTGAACGATCCGTTGTTCGCAGCCTTTTGATGTTTCAGTGATTGCTCGAACATCAAGCGTTTTGGACAGAACTGCCAACGAGCCTGCAGTTGCGATGATCTGGACAATGGGAACGTTGTGGCGAAAATGATTCATCGAGCTTGAATCATGCCACAGAGGGTCTTCATCAAATGGATAGTCGTCGGTGTAGTGAGGCGTTTTTGGCCTGGCACAATTCTCAATCAGCAGCGGCAGTAGTCTTTTCCAAAAGATGTCAGGTCTTATCGCAATTGCCTTTTGAACTTCCTCGGCATCATGACGAGGCAACCACCAAGGCCAATCAGCATCCTTCTCACTGACGCTGTAGTCATATTTATCCCGAGCTGGATAACGACGCATTTCAGATTCCAGCATATCGACGACTCGTTCAACCGAGTCCGAAGTCCCTGTCCGTGAAATCCCGAAGTCAATTCTGTCCAGTTTGCCTTCGCGCGCAAGTTCCATGCGAAGTGCAAACATGCGAGCAGATTCGTTTTCTCGATTCCATGGCAACAGCTTCTTGATCAATGAATGACGTTGGTCTTCAGGAAGCAGTGGTAGATCGTCGATGACTTGAGCTACCAAGTCGCTTCTAGTTTCGCATACCGAACCGCAAATTCGTATAGCCCTTTGAACCAGTACTTCTTCTGCGAGCAGCCAGTCGGAAAGCAGTTTTCTCTCGAGCAGTTTTTCGACCCAACTTGGATGACTGCAGATTACGTGCGCGACGATCAACTCGCTCCATTGAGAGTTGGCAAGTAGCTCAATAACGAGGTCAATCTCCCCTTGAGTTGGATCCTCAACGTTCCCTAACGCTTGAAGAATGATGTGTCGAAGATGGAAACGAACTGATTCATCCAGCAATAGAGGTTTAATGACCTCCGCAAAGCATTCAGGTGCTTCGTCTCGTAGGAGTGAAAGCAAATACTTGAATTGGCTTCTCCGATGCAATGACTGTTCGTCATTCTCTTTCAGCCAGGCAGCAAGATCAGCTCCCGAATCAAGCTCTGTCTTAGCTAAGCAAGCTATCTTGAAGTCGAGGAACGACTGATGGCCAAAGCGTACATGGTCTTTTGACGGATCAAGTATTCCTACCGAACGGAGTGCATCCAACGCTGTAGGCATCTCGTGTAAGAATGTGCGTGGCGCTACTGACTGCGACTTGGAGTCGAGCCACCTTACAATCTTTCCCAACGCATCAGATGCCTGAGTGGCGAGTCCGATCTTCTCAAGCTTTCTAAACTGTGCCTCAAAAAACTGTAAAAGTAAGTCACTGGCAGAACGAAATGTAGATTGCTCAGAATTGCCAGTAAGCAAGTTGAGCCAGATGGACAATAAGATGGGTTGTTGCAGCAACTCTCTTTCTCTTGGCTGCAGCTTTCCCCAGTCTCCTTTGTTGCGATGAATGATCTCAGCCACTGTATCCGGTGACAGCACTCCGACCTCATACTCAGCCAACAAGGAATTGAATCCTGGTGACTTACGCCACTGTGAGATATCGACGTCGTTTCTGAGATCAGAGGTTCGGCAAGCAACAACTACGTGCATGTTTGGAAATGCAATCAAAGCGTCATCGACGAGCCGTCGGAACACAACCCACGCTGTTGAATTGCTTTGCGGAGTCCAACTTAGAGCATCAAGCTGATCTAGTATAAGAACTGACGTCCTATCGGCAGCAAGGTAACCCAATGCTCTTTCCGGGGAAGCTGTAAGACCGCAGTCCAATCCAAATTGATAGGACGTGTTAGTGGGCACCCGAATATCAAAACGAATCGGTAGATATGGGATCTGTGCTTCTTCAAGTTTCTTGGTGAGCGCAAAAAGCACGGACGATTTCCCAATGCCCGCGCGACCATGCACGCAATGGATTCGTGTGACGGATTTGCTATCGAGGTTCTGAAACAACTTGTCGGCTTCGACTCGATCAATCAGTTGAGATTCGATTAAGTGAGGCTTGATGGAGGCAACGTACTCGTCTTTAAGAAGTTGAATGGAGCGACCCAGTCGTGGCGTGAATCCGCAGTCTTTGATTAAGATGCCCTTTTCGTCGAGAAAGGCCTTAATATTGTCTTGGTGGATTCGTTGCCCAATGTGGTCGTTGATGAATTCGATGAGCAGCAGACAGGCAGTGTGTTGGTCCCCTGAAAAGAGTTCGCGAGCGATGTTGAGTACAATTTCCCTGCCTTGTCCAGTATCGTCGATGAGCATGAAGTGAAAACGTTTCAATAAGTCAAAAGCCACTAGTTCAGAGTCAGTCAGTGATTCATGTAGATTGAGAACACCGCACCATTGCGTCCAAGTTTGAAGCATCGCTTTGTCGGCCCGCAATGATTCCTTGAACTGTTCCAGTTGATTCAAGGTTCTTGCAATGTCGGCTAGCTTCTTAAGCTCTGTAGGGGCCTGATTTGAAACCAGGCAGTACTCATGTGTCGAGCATTGTCTGAGGAATTTTTGCAGGTAGCTAATGCAACCAAGCTTCTCAAGGCCTTTGAGCGTCCAGTTTCCCTTCTGATTTCTCGTTTTGCATTGATGGCCTTTTATTCCAATCTGATCCTGGAAACTCACATCCATGCCATCTTCAATTGTTGGATGGTCAAATTGAACCCAGGAACGAGAACCTTGTACCAGCAGGCACAACTGGTAGGCGGCCCACCATGATTCGTATCGGGTACCATGTTTCTGTGACCAGCCACCAGCCAACGAAAAACCCCTTATAAAATGCGATATGCATCACGGTCCCGACCGTAGAAACCGCCAGCAGCTCAAAGTCTGAATATCCAGTTTTGGTTCATGTCGTTACCGCACAAGCATTCAAACTGCCAGTAGTAGTATGATGCCCTAGACAGTAGATACTCGGGCTGACATTCTGCTCTATTGCTTGAACTTACTAATTATGGATCCATTTTGTCCCACTATTTACGGCATTCTGTTGCCTGCCTACTTCTTTTCTTAGTTGCTTGAACGAAGCTCTCTGGCTGCGTGGCTTAAACGCATGCCCGTGACCAAACCAGTAACTGCAACGCTCGAGAGAGGTTCCACTAAATAGGCAGCGTTCTTGCGTAATAAGAGATGACGGGGCATAATAGCCATTGTGTACAGTAGTGTACAGACTCCGCTCATTGTACAGTTCTTGATGAAATGCTCTGCATCCATTAGGGATAATGGTATCATGATCTATGGAGCGCAAGGATGCAAGCCTCTGAATGTACATATAGCAGATTGCGCGAAGAAGCCATCGATAGCTCTAAAGCGGCAGCTATTACACAAGGGGAGCTTAACGCTGATATTGTTGGCCGGTTTCTTGAACGATGGAGCAAACACCGTTCTGATAACTCCGGGTATCCAGATTGGTTTCTCATAGACCTTGGCTACGCGCTCCAAGTCAGAGAATGGGAGCGGCAAGACCTAGTCAATCACATACCGATCAAACTGCCTTCATCCAATTCGTTGATACTCTCTCTCGTTGACAAACTGCGTGCAGCTGCAAATTGCCAAACCGGTCAACCCCTACCGAATGCAAACCTTGCTCAAGAAGTGCTGACAGCATTTCTAGACAATCTCAACCACACAGACAGTCCTGAACTGCCTGGTGATTTCGTTGTGAAGCTTGAAAATCAAACCGATTTCATAGACGCCATGGCTCAATGGCTCTGGAAGAATCGACATTCTAACGCATAAAAAGGAACTACCATGCCTCGACCTACGAATGGTAGAGCTAAGTTCTATCATCGAGACTCGGATCGTAAAAGTGAGAGAGCCCCTTCGCAATATGTGAAATGGGCCTGCCAACAATCACAATCCCTGGGTCTCAAGTTTGATGGCACACCCGAGACCATTGATCGCATGATCAAGCAGGGGCAAACTACCTGTGGTGATCTTTATCTAGACTATGGCTTTCGTGGAAAGAACTGGGATCGTCCAGCACTGAATGCACTAGTTGCAGAGATACATGCAAATCAAGAGATAAGTCACTTACTTATTCCAAGACGAGACCGGTTATCACGACCACAAGATCCAATTACTGCTGTTGAGTTTGAGCAAAAGGTACGTCGCTTAGGAGTTACCATTGTCTACCAGAACCGAATTCTCAAGCCACTTCGATTCAATGAACGTGCTGATGTGCTGGAGACCACTAAAGCCCTTCATGACTTTGACGAATCAGGAAGGTTCTCCCATGCATTAGCTGACAAGCTGATCCAAGCCAAATTTGCCTGTATCGAAATCTGTGCGTCAATCGGCGGAACTCCTCCTTACGGTTTTGAGAGATGGCTTGTTGGTCCAGGTGGTCAACCAGTACGTAAGGTGATGACGCACGAACGTGTCAAACTGCGTGAGCATTACATCTGTTGGTTGCCAACAAATGTAGCAGAGATCAACGTAGTAATTCGCATTATGGAACTTTGCAAAACAATGTCGTGCACTGCCATTGCGGAAAAGTTGACGATTGAAGGCGTTGCTCCTCCATATTCATGGCGTCTAGGATCAAGCGGGGTCTGGAATCGACAGAGTGTAAGGAACATTGTCAAAAACTCTATCTACGCAGGAACAATCGAGTATGGGAAAATGTGCGGTGGCGAGTTCCTTCGCATGACACCTGACGGTGTACGAGAGCTTGATGAATCTGACTTAGATAATGATCAGAACCCCAAGCAGATTATCAATCCGGTTGAACGGAGGATTAGGAAGACCCATCCAAAGCCTCCTGTCATTGAACTTAAGACTCACTTAGAAGCTGTTGCTGCAGTACAGGAGAGACGCGGCAAGCCACGACAGCAAGGAGCAAGATTCAACCCTCTCGGATGTCGTGTTTACGATAGGTCATGTGGTTGGGGAATGTACCGTAAAGCCAGGGATGAGAAGTTTAGCTACACGTGCAGTGCCTATATGCAATCAGACGGAGACCTGTGTAATCACAATTCTGTTGACGGCATCAAGGCGGCTAGCTTTGTAGCTAAAGTGATCCGTCAAACGCTGCTCATTCCAGATAGGCTAGACCTGCTTAAAGCAAGGATCATGCAACTGGCTAAGGAGGAGAAAGGACATGAAGCGTCTGCACATAACTTGAAACAACAGCACTCAAAAGTTTTACAGCTGGAAAAGCAAGTAAAGAATGCGGCTAGAAATCTAGCAATTGCTGAGTCACCTGAGGAATCGCACGAACTTCGCTCGGTGTTCAATCAATTGAAGTCCGAGCAAAAGCTGGCTGAAGATCAGCTGAAATCTATGGAGGCAGCAAGTCGATTGCCTTCCTCTTTGGACCAAGAAGTTGACATTGCACTGAAAGGGGTTGATCGACTAAGAGCACTACTAGCCTCCACAGATCAGCAATCCTCGTGCATTGAGCTTTTCAAAATGGTCAATGCGTTCCTTTACGTTGGGTTCACCAGCACGAAGAAGGGAGGAAAAAAGGCAAATCTTGTGAATGGCGGCATCGTCACATTAGGCTCGTCAACTCCTCCAGTACAGATTTACCATGGCCCTACCGAAAAAGGCATCGTTAAGGACATCCTTAGGAGGGAAGGTTCAAAATCACTCTTGCTTGGAAATCGAGCAGACGATACAAGCTCAATCAATCAACAACGGTCTGAGAGAGGGATGTTAGGAAATGTAATAAGACGTACTCCACTTTACCGTGTGAGACTATCGGTGGTTGCACATCCAGCACGGAAGAG
>CAYPJB010000070.1:0-14439 GCA_964410845.1 uncultured Bacteroidales bacterium
GGCTGCGTAACCCTGATGGTCTAGGACTATTACCTGATGGCACCGTGACCGTTCCGAGTTCCGAAGGGAACTGGGTACCCGCTTCGATGATTGGTGCAGTGCCCGGCAACGCCCGAGCGACGTACTACTTCGGCTACGGTGGCCCTCATCCGCAACGCCCCCAGATACCTCTTGTGTATCTACCCCGCGGACTCGACAACTCTTCCGGTGGCCAGGTAGCTGTCAACAGCGATAAGTGGGGGCCGCTGAAAGACCAGTTGATCCACTTCTCCTTCGGTACAGGCACGCACTTCCTCGTACTGCGTGATGGGGAACAGGGAGCTGTCGTACCGTTGCCAGGCGAGTTCCTCTCCGGAGCCCACCGTGGTCGATTCAATCCAAAAGATGGCCAACTCTATGTCAGCGGCATGGGAGGTTGGGGCACCTATACTCCACATGAAGGCTGCTTCCAGCGGGTACGTTACACCGGAGACAAAGTACAACTTCCCAAGTCTTTCCGTGCAGTGCAGAATGGCGTTCTGATCTCTTTCACATCACCCGTCGAGCCAGCCATCGCATCGAAGCTGGACAACCATTTCGTGCAGGCGTGGAACTATCGCTACAGTTCCGGTTACGGCTCGCAGGAGTTTTCTCCCAGCCACTACGGCACCAAAGGTCACGATCGGCTCGTCGTCAAAAGTGTACACGTCGTCGATGCCAGTACCGTCTTTCTCGAAATCCCCGACCTACAGCCAGTGAACCAGTTGCATATTCACACTAAAGTAGATGGTGGCTCCGCGATCGATCTGTTCGCCACGGTTCACACCCTGGGCCAGCCTTTCACGCAATACCCCGGCTACACACCCGTGCAGAAAACTCTTGCTGCACATCCACTCGACGTAGACCTGGCCATGATGGTGAAGCTGATCCCCAACCCGCACAGTAAAGCCATCAAGGATGCTCGAACCATCCAGATCGATGCTGGCAAGAACCTTTCCTACGTGCAGCGAACCTTCACGGTCAAAGCAGGCGAAGCCATCAAGCTCACGTTCAACAACCCCGATGTGGTGCCCCACAACCTGGTACTGGTGAAGCCCGGGGCTCTCGAACGGGTGGGCCTGGAAGCGAACCGGCTCGTCGCTGATCCGGAAGCAGTCGCCCATCACTACGTGCCGAAGACCGACGATGTGATTGTCTATACCGACATCGTCCAACCTGAAACCAGAAGCACCATCTTCTTCAAAGCACCGTTAGTAAAAGGGCGTTACCCCTATCTCTGCACCTTTCCGGGCCACTGGATGGTCATGAACGGCGAGATGATGGTGGAGTGAAGGTGGATAACCAATGATTTGAGGAACAGAGAATGATTCGTTTCATGAGCATGACACTCATAGTCAGTTGTCTGGTAACAGCAACTCTTCATGCAGAAGACAAGCCCGTTAAGGTTTTTATCCTGGCCGGCCAATCGAACATGGAAGGAAGCGGGTTCGTGAAAGCGGACCCGAAACGAAACAGCGGCAAGGGCAGCCTGGAGTATCTCGTCAAGAACCCGATGACAGCAGATCGCTTCAAGCATCTCGTGGGCAAGAACGGAACGTGGGCTGTCCGAGACGATGTATGGATTCACTACCTCAACCGTAAAGGTCGCCTGACGGTGGGCTTTGGGGCCAGTGAAGACCGCATCGGACCGGAATTGGGCTTTGGCTACGTCGTTGGTGAGGCGATAGACGACCCCGTTCTGCTCATCAAACTGGCATGGGGTGGGAAAAGTCTCGCGAAGGATTTCCGGCCGCCAAGTTCGGGGGGTGAGGTAGGACCATACTACAGGGAGATCGTGCAGAGGACCAAGGATGTCCTTGCCGATATGAAGAAGCATTTCCCGGAACTCGCTGGACGCAGCTATGAGATCGCAGGGTTCGGCTGGCACCAGGGTTGGAACGACCGCATCAACCAGACGTTCAATGACGAATACGAAAAGAACATGGCTAATTTCATACGCGACATTCGCAAGGACCTCGGGGTAAGGAACCTCCCCTTCGTCATCGCCGAGACCGGGATGAGTGGCGCGGAGGAAAAGCATCCACGTGCTCTCTCCCTGATGAAAGCCCAGGCTGCCGTGGCCGAGTACAAGGAATTCCAGGGGAATGTAGCATTCGTCGGAACGAAAGCATTCTGGCGGGAAAAGGAAGTGTCGCCATCCGGACAGGCGTACCACTGGAACACCAATGCCGAGACCTACTACCTGATCGGCGAGGCAATGGGGACTGCCATGATAAAACTGATTGCAGCGAAGCCATCTGCCAGGTGATCAGCGGTACGCTGAAGCATCATGGTAGTCACCTTTTCTTGCTTTAGAGACCTCAATCAATCATTGACTGACTGGTCAGTCATATATATATCAAGTGCATGAAGCACACTGCTGCAGCCAGAAAGCGTGGAAGGCCGATAGATACGCAACTCGTGGCTCAGCGGCGTGAGGATATCCTCAACGTCGCTGCCCGCCTCTTTGCCAAGCATGGCTATGCTGAGACTGATACACAACTGCTGGCCGACAAGCTTCAAGTAGGCAAGGGAACCATCTACCGCTACTATCCCAGCAAGGCGATACTTTTCCATGCCGCGGTGGCCCGTGGCATGGATCGATTGAGGGAACGGATCGAACGAGACACTGCTCCCATCGCTGATCCTCTCGAACGCATCCAGCAGGCCATCCTGTCCTTCCTGTTGCATTTTGAAGAAGATCAATACCTTGCTGAACTATTCGTGCAGGAACTCGCCTGCTTCAAGGACAAACGAAAACCTGCCTATTTCGCTCATCACGATCTGTATGCAGCACCTTGGCGCGAGCTTTATCGCAGCATGATTGCTCAAGGTCGCGTCCGTCCCTTGCCTGAAACACCACAATACAACGTGGTACACGAATTGCTATACGGCACCATTATCGCCAATCATGCTCTGGGACGCCGCGATTCCGCACGGGACCAGGCTCGCCGCATCATCGATATTGTCTTTCACGGAATTCTGCCCCGCTCCGAACGACATGCGAATGGCACCACGCCTCCGGCGAATAATCACCAACCACTCAGAAACAAACGAAAACACCTCCAATGATGAAAAATACCTGGCGAAAACGATTACTCTGGCTCCTTGTGCTAATTGGGGTGCTGGGCGGAAGCTACACCTGGTGGTCGAAGAACCAGGCGGCACACGCCGCACGCGAATTGCTCCCTGTCGATAGCTCAGCAACAGTTGAAGCTGGCGTTGTAATGGTGACAGCGGCCCCTGTCATGCTGCGTGAAGTGCAGCGTACGGTGGAGGCTGTCGGTACGCTTTATGGCTTTGAGGAAGTTACCATTTCCGCCAAGGTAGAGGGGCGCGTCAAGAAACTGCATCACGATGTGTCTGATCGAGTGAAACCTGGCGAGTTATTGATCGAGCTCGATCCGACAGATCACGAACTGGCAGTCCGGCAATCCGAGAAGTCCCTGCACGTTGAAACAGCTCGAATGGGTGTTCAGGAACCACCATCGTCCGGCGTCGATGTCACCCAGTTGCCACCGGTGATCCAGGCAACCATCAAGCTGCAAACCGCGAAGCAACGGCTCGAGCGAGTGCAAGCCGCGGGAGATGCCATTTCCAAAGAAGATCTAGCCGACAAGCAGGCCGAGGTACGATTGGCCGAGTCAGAGTATCGCAATCAGATTCTGCAGATGAGAACCATCTGGGCGACGGTGCTCATGAAGCAGGAGGCCCTCGCCATGTCACAGCAACAATTGAAAGATACGAAAGTTTTCGCCGCAACGCCACTCTCCTCGCTGCCACTGGTCAGTGACAACCTGACATATGTCATTACCCACCGCCCGGTAGCTGAGGGAAGCTTCGTTCGCGTCGGCACGGAACTGTGCAAGCTCGCCATTGATCAGACACTCAAGCTTCGACTGCCCATTCCCGAGCGATACGGAAGCGAAGTGAAGTTGGGGCAAAAGACGCTGCTTCAGGTGGCTGCTCATCCACAAATGTTTGAAGGCAAGATCACACGTATCAATCCGTCTGTTGAGTCAGCTACGCGCACTTTTGAAGTGGAAGTGCAAGTGCCCAATTCACAGGGGCTGCTCAAACCGGGAGGCTTCGCCAAAGCATTCATCCAGACCAAGAAGGATCCTCAGGCGACGGTCGTGCCGCTCTCGGCGCTTGTCACCTTCGCCGGCATCAACAAAGTGTTCCTGATTGACCAGGGGCAAGCCAAGGCCGTTCCTGTCACCTTGGGCGTGCAAAGCAATGAGTGGGTTGAGATTACCAGCCCCAGGTTACCCGAGAAAGTTCAGGTCATCACCAGCGGTCAAACCGCTTTGGCTGAAGGCAGTAAGGTTATCGTTCGAGAGAAGAAATAACTGGCAATGCTTGTCATCATGCGGGCCACCTCGCCAACATTGATCGCAGGTCTAAGCACTTAGGACTCAGGAATTCATGAACTTATCCGAAATCTGCATTCGTCGGCCGGTTTTTACCTGGGTGTTGATGTCCATCCCCGTGGTGCTGGGCGTCGTTTCCTACTTTGAAATCGGTGTTGATCTCTTTCCCAAGGTCGATTTTCCGGTCGTGGCGGTCAATGCCCAGCTACCCGGTGCCAGCGCCGAAGAGATGGAATCCAACGTTACCAAGATAATTGAAGAAGCGGTGAACTCCATTTCCGGGATCGATGAACTACGTTCCAATACCAAAGAAGGCTCGTCCACGGTAGTAGTCCAGTTCGTGCTGGAGAAGAACGGCGATGTGGGTGCCCAGGAAGTGCGTGACAAGGTTTCCTCCATCATGCGGGCACTGCCCCAGGGAATGGACCCGCCTATTGTCAACAAGTTCGATATCGACGCCGCTCCAATCATAACCATTGGAATCTCAGGACGACGAGATGTGCGGGAAGTAACCGAGATTGCCAAGCACCAGATTCAGGAGCCACTGCAAACGGTTTCCGGAGTAGGTGCAGTCTTCCTTTCCGGCGGGCGCACCCGGGCTATTAATGTAGTCATCGATCCGAAGCAACTTTCTGCTTACAAACTCTCCATTGAGGATGTTCGACAGGCACTGGCTACGCAGAACACCGAAGTGCCCGGTGGTCTGGTACAGCAGGGTGAACGCGAGTTTGTTCTCCGTACCCTGGGTCGAGTCACCTCGTCGGAGAAGTTCAACGATTTGATTATCGCCACCAGGCAGGGCTACCCCATCCGTATCCGCGATGTAGGCCATGCCGAGGATTCCATCGAAGAGCCACGCGGATTGTCCCGGCTCGATAACCAGGGTGCCGTCAGCCTGTTCATTCAAAAGCAGTCAGGCACCAATACCGTCAAGATATCTGATGCGGTGCAGAAGAAGCTCAAGGAAATCACGAAGGCCCTGCCTGCCGACATCAAAATCGAAATGATCAATGACCAGGCCCGCTTCATTCGCAACTCCATGGAAGAAGTGAAGTTCCACTTGCTTCTTGCCGTCGTGCTCGTCTCCAGTGTGATTCTGCTCTTCATTCGTGATTGGCGAACCACGCTGATCGCCACGCTGGCCATTCCTACTTCGATTGTGCCAACGTTCCTGTTCATGCATTACATGGGTTTCACGCTGAACAATATCACCATGCTCGGCCTGATTCTAGCCATTGGCATTGTGATTGATGACGCCGTGGTGGTGCATGAGAACATTTTCCGTCACATGGAAGAGTTCGGCAAAGACGCCATGCAGGCGGCCCGGGATGGTACCAGGGAGATTTCACTAGCCGTCATCGCCACAAGCCTGTCTCTGGTGGTGATCTTCGTGCCGGTGGCCTTCATGGGTGGCATCGTTGGGAGGTTCTTCAGCAGTTTCGGCCTTACCGTCGCTTTCGCCATCCTCATGAGCCTCTTCGTCTCGTTCACCCTCACTCCCATGCTCTGCTCCCGCTTCCTCAAGCTCGAACCAGCCGAAGCAGGTCATGGCGGCTCCAAGTCAGGCTTCGTTTGGCGACTGGTAGATGGCATTTTCGGCAAGGCACTCCGCTTCGGCATGCGATTCCGCTGGCTGACCGTGATTCTCTGTATCCTGGTCATTCTCTCTACTGTTCCGATCTTTATGAAGGTGGGTGTCAACTTCATTCCCCGTGACGATCAAAGTGAATTCCAGGTAACTTTTATCACTCCTGAAGGGTATACGCTGGATCGCACCAACGAGGTGATTACCGAGATTGAGCAACGAATGGCCAAGCTGCCAGGCATTCAGCATTTCTACACTGTCATTGGTCAGAACACGGGAAAAGGTTCGGGTGATGTCACTCGTGGCTCTATTTACCTGCGGATCAGGCCCATCGATCAACGGCAATACAGCCAGTTTGACATCATGAAACGAGCCCGAAAGATTCTGCTGGAGTACCCCGAGATTCGTGCCGCCGTTTCCGATGTCTCTGCCATTGGTGGCTCGGGCCAGGACAGCCGCACGTTCCAGATCAGCATCCAGGGCCCCAATATCGAAAAGCTCGCTACTTATGCCGATGAATTGAAAGGCAAGCTCGCCGGGATCAAGGGTCTGATTGATATTGACACGACAATGTCACTACGCAAACCCGAACTACAGGTGATGATCGACCGGGAACGAGCCAGCGACTTGAACATTCCCGTACAGACGATCGCCAACACGCTTAATGTGCTCGTGGGAGGGCAGATCGTCTCCAAATACAAGGAAGGAGCCGAGCAGTATGATGTCTGGCTGCGGGCCGCCAAGCCGTTCCGAGCCAATCCACAGTCGCTTGAATCACTTTCGATCCCATCGCCAACCGCCGGGCTAGTGCAGCTTTCCAGCCTGGCTAATATCGTAGAGGCTCGAGGCCCCAGTCAGATTGACCGGTACAACCGCCAGCGCGTCGTCACGATCCTCGGCCACCCGGATGAAGTTTCCCTGCAGGACGCAGTCACCAAAGCTCAAGCCATTATCAAAGAGATGAATCTGCCTCCTGAGTATCAAATCACTTTTGGCGGACAGGCCAAGATGCTCAGCGAAACGGCCTACTACTTCATGGTGGCGCTGGTGCTCAGCATGGTGTTCATGTATCTCATTCTGGCAGCACAGTTTGAAAGCTGGCTGCAACCGGTGAGCATCCTCGCCGCGCTCCCGGTTACCATACCCTTCGGTCTTTTGTCGCTGCTCATGTTCCAACAGCCGATGGATTTGTACGCCATGTTCGGGCTCTTTATGCTCATCGGCATCGTGAAGAAAAACGGCATTCTGCAAGTGGATAAAACCAACGACCTGCGCCGTAGCGGCATGGAGAAGAAGGCCGCCATCCTGGAAGCCAACCACATTCGGCTGCGGCCCATTCTGATGACCACGCTGATGCTCATCGCCGCTATGGTGCCGATCGCACTAGGCGAGGGCCCTGGAGCCGGCGCACGGGCCAGTATGGCCAAGGTTATCATTGGCGGACAACTCTTTAGTTTGCTCCTCGCATTATTGGTGACACCGGTTTCTTACTCACTGCTCGACGGCGTGGGTGCCTGGTTCCGAAAGCTGTTCGGTATGAGGCCCCCTGCTGTATTAGTTGAAACGGAAATGTAGTGCATCTTCAATGCCATGATTGAAGAAGTCTCTTGAAGAACCTGACAGACACCCTGTTGTGTCAGCATGACGTAACAGAGAATGTGTGCCTGCACCGATAGTCTGACATACCAGGAACCATTCTTTCCAGGAGATCAGGCCTTGGAGATCCTGCACCAGCTGCATCTCCATGCTTAAGGCCACTAGTTTGTGAGTGGATACAATCGTTATCTTGGTATATCATCGATACTGGTTCAGAACCCGCCACGAGTATCCACACCTACCTCGCCAAGAAGCTGTCATCGGGACGTTCAATGAAAGTCGCCTCAAGTCTCGTCATTACGGCTCTGCTGTGCCTGAGTAGCAACGCAACGGCTGATGATCTCGTTAATTTCGTCCTCGACGTTCGCCCCATCTTCGACAAATACTGCATAAACTGCCATGGACCGACCAAGCAACGATCGGGATTTCGACTCGATGTGAAGTCCGAAGCGTTCAAAGGTGGTGACACTTTTCAGCCTGCCATCATTCCGGGCAAGGCTGCTGATAGTCCCCTGATGCACCTGGTAACCGGCAAGAATAAAGAACTGGTCATGCCACCAAAAGGCGACCGCTTGACGGATAAGGAAATCAAGACGTTAACGGCGTGGATCAATTCTGGAGCTGCCTGGCCGGCTGAAGCTGATCGGCTGAAGCTGGAGAACAAACGGAATCACTGGTCGTTCCAGCCTCTGAGCACGCCGGTGGTACCCAAGCCTCTCAACCATGTCTGGCCGCTCAACGACATCGATCGTTTTATCCAGGCACGGTTAGGCAAAGAGGGCCTGGTTCCGAATGTAACCGCTGATCGCACTTCCTGGCTACGACGAGTGACGTTGGATCTCACCGGGCTGCCCCCAACGCCCGATCAGGTGAAATCCTTTGTGAACGATCTTCGCCCGGATGCTTATGAACGGGTAGTTGACGAACTCCTGAAATCGCCACGCTATGGGGAACGCTGGGCACAGCATTGGCTCGATGTGGTGCGCTATGCCGATACGCATGGCTATGAAGTGAACACCGAACGTCCCAACGCCTGGCCTTACCGTGATTACGTCATCGAAGCCATCAACAAAGACACGCCGTACAACCGCTTTGTCAAAGAACAACTTGTCGGCGATGCCATGGGAAAGGACGCTGCGACGGGGTTTCTGGTAACATCCTCCGTGTTGCTGCCTGGCCAGATCGGAGCAGATGAGCCATCGAAACGGCTGGCCCGGCAGGATGCCATCGACGACATCGTCGTCAACATCGGACAGACATTCCTGGGCCTGAGTATCGGCTGTGCTCGCTGTCACGACCACAAGTTCGATCCGATCAGCCAGCGGGATTACTATGCCATGCAGGGGTTCGTCGCCGGGGTGGAGTATGAGGACCGTCCACTGCAGACCCCGGAAGCAGTAGAGGCGAGGAAAGCCATCGCCGAGGCGAATGCTGCGATCGTTGTTATTGATCAGCAACTGGCACGTCTCGTTCCCCTGGCCCGTTCAGGCGTCAAGCGGTCCATGGTCAATGCTCGCATGAACGTTGAACGGTTCAATCCGGTCAAAGCAAAACGTCTCCGACTGATCATCAAGGCGACGAACAATCTCGAACCGTGCATAGATGAACTGGAAGTGTTCGACAGCAGCGGCAAGAATGTTGCTCTGGCCAGCATCGGTACGAAACCCTCTGCATCGGGAAGCACGACGGTGGCAGACCGGCACGAACTGCGTTTTGTGAACGACGGTGTGTACGGCAACTCCCGTAGTTGGATGGCGGATCGCACTACGGCCTCGATTACACTGGAATTCACTGAAGAATATACCATCGACCGGGTGGTCTGGTCACGCGACCGGGAAGGCAAGTTCAGCGACCGCTTGGCGACAAACTATGTCATCGAGGTGGCCAGTAAAGACGACAAGTGGATGACGGTAGCCGACTCGACTGATCGAGTGACCATTGAAGCAGCGAAGGGAAATGACCAAGCCTTTACGACTGACGGTCTGAGCAAGAAAGAGACACAGGAAGCTCAAAGGCTTCTGACTCAACGAAAAGAACTCGAGCGCAAAGTAAAAAAGTCGAACGTCACCCTGGTTGCCTTTGCGGGTCTGTTTCGCAAGCCCGATGTCATTCGGCTGCTCTCTCGTGGCGACCCGGAACAACCCAAAGAAGAAATCGCTCCCGCTATCCCTGATCTCTTTGGCAAGATGAACTTGTCGAAGGACGCTAGCGAACAACAACGCCGTATGGCACTGGCCCAGTGGATAGCCAGCCCGGAGAATCCCCTCACTGCCCGGGTCATTGTCAATCGCTTGTGGCAGGGCCACTTCGGTACCGGCCTGGTTGATACACCCAGTGATTTCGGTTGGAATGGATCGAAGCCTTCGCATCCCGAATTGCTTGATTGGCTGGCGGGAGAGCTAATCCGAAGTGGCTGGTCCATGAAGCATCTCCATCGCCTGATTGTCCTGTCGGCGACCTATCGGCAATCCAGCCGGATTAATCCCAGCGCCCAGTCGAGAGATGCGGATAATCGTTTGCTCTGGCGGTTTCCGTCTCGCCGGCTCGAAGCGGAGGCGGTTCGTGATTCGATGCTCTTCGTCAGCGGGCAGCTGAACTTGCAGATGGGCGGACGGGGCTTCGACGTGTTCGACAAACGTGGCGGGTTGACCGGGTTCAAGCCTCTCGAATCGCTGAACGAGCAAAGTCGGCGGCGCATGATCTATGCCCACCGGGTCAGACGCGAGCGGGATAGCGTGTTTGGGGCTTTCGATTGTCCTGACTATGGTCAAAGCACCGCCCGCCGACGTGAATCCACAACGCCGCTACAAGCGCTTAACCTCTTCAATAGTCCATTCACCCTCGATACGGCAAAGGCCTTCGCCCAGCGTATTGAACGGGAGGCAGGAAAGGATCGCTCAGCGTCAATCTGCCACGCTTATTGGTTGGCTCTGGGCCGCGATCCTTCTTCCGAAGAGATCGCTGATGCCAGCAAGGTGGTCACCGATTACGGACTGTTCGCATTGTGTCGTGCCTTGTTCAATTGCAACGAGTTTCTTTACCTCCCCTAAGTAACGCATGAACCCTTATTCGAACTTTCTTGATCGTCGCCGTTTCCTCGGCCAGAGTTCTACAGCTCTGGGGTCAATAGCGTTGACCAGCCTGCTGGGTCACGAAGGATTACTGACAGCACAGGATCCGGTCATCGATCCAGGTAAACCCTACGCACCCCGGCCTCCTCACTTCCCGGCGAAAGCAAAAAGGGTCGTGATGATCTTCTGTGCCGGGGCGGTCAGTCAACTCGAGACCTGGGACTACAAACCTGAGTTGATTAAACGGGACGGCACCCCACTCGCCGGTGGACCAGCAGTCACATTCCAGGGACCAGCCGGTAACCTGGCTCGCCCTCAGTACGAGTTTCGACAACGGGGCAAAACCGGGAAGTGGGTCTCGGAGTTAATACCGCATCTGGCGGAACTGACCGATGATATCGCTTTCGTCCATTCGTTGACCAGCAAGAGCAACACCCACGGGCCCGCGGAGAACTTCCTCTCTACCGGCTTCGTTCTGGATGGGTTCCCCAGTGTTGGTTCGTGGGTGACCTATGCCCTCGGAAGTGAGAACCAGAATCTGCCCGCCTTCGTAGCGATCCCCGATCCCCGTGGCGTTCCGCAGGCAGGATCGAACAACTGGGGACCGGGCTTTCTCCCTGCTGATTTCCAGGGCACGCCGTTCAGCGCCGCCGAGAAAATTCGCCACCTGACTCCGCCGAACAGTGTCTCCGCTGAAGCAGACCGTGCCACCCGGTTGCTGCTGGATCGCATGAATGAGCGTCATCTCGAGAAGAACCCCGGTGATGGTCGGCTGGCAGCCCGCATTGCCAGCTACGAACTGGCTGCCCGCATGCAGCTCAGCGTTCCCGAACTGTATGACCTTTCCCAAGAGCCAGCCCATGTGCTGAAGTTGTACGGAGCCGACGACACGACCAATACAAACAAGGCCGCTTTTGCCCGCAACTGCATTCTGGCTCGCCGACTGATCGAAAAGGGTGTTCGCTTTGTACAGCTCTTCAACGGCGCCTATGCCAGCGGTGGCGACCTGAACTGGGATGGCCACAACAAGCTCAAGGAACAATACGACAAGCATGCCGCCATCCTCGATCAGCCGGCAGCAGCTCTGATCAAGGATTTGAAACAACGCGGGCTGCTGACAGATACGCTCGTCGTGTGGTGTACCGAGTTTGGCCGGATGCCGTTCTTCCAGAAGGGTGCGAAAGGCCGTGATCATAATCCGGATGGCTTCACCTGCTGGATGACCGGGGCAGGAATCAAACCTGGCGTCAGCCATGGTGTGACGGATGACCTTGGCCAACGTGCCATCCACGACATTCACCCTCTCTATGATTTCAACGCCACCATCCTGCACCTCCTCGGCCTCGATCACGAAAAACTGACATTTGAACACAATGGTGTCCGACGCCGGTTGACCAATGTAGAAGGACACGTGATCCGGGAGATACTGCTATAGCATGCTGTTCACCAAATGACATCACCATGACTTTCCCCCATAAAACGGATCGTGAATCGTGAGCTGACGTTACGTACAGCAATACTCGAATAGTCAGTAATCATGCCCGCATCATCATTTTGCCGGAGGAGATGCCCCGACGCTGCTTGCACATGGGAACTTCCTTGTTCCTGAATGACGATCCCGAAGAACACGGGTGCTGGCTGAGTATAATCTGGTCCCTTAGTAAGGGGGAGGTGTACTAAGGATTGGCTGCATCGTTATGCAAAGAACTTTTCTCTTGCTGCCTCGGTGATTGCCACGACAGCAGGATGTTTCAACTTCTTTTCAAGCGAAATGGCGTAGAACCGTTCCTTAATAGATTCAATTCTACCTACGAGCCGGACTTGAAACTGTTGTTGGGTCTCGCGTTCAACAGCAGTGCGTACAGCAAATACACCTGTGCCCGTTCTTCCAAACTCCTTCAATAGCGCAGGATCGGCAAAAACGCCGCGAATGTTCGGACGTACTCCTATCGCATCAAACCATTCATCGAGCGAACGACGCATCATCGTATTTTCAGCAGGCATTAAGAATGGCGCGCCATTAAGTGATTGTGGAAATCCGCGACGATAGTTGGAAGCTAGCCTGGGACTGGCCCATAGTGAAACACCGCATTCCCCCAGAAGATGACTATACGCACGTATTTTTATCGCTGGACTGACTGGCGCATCGGCAAGAACCACGTCCAACGCATTGACAGATAGTTGTGCAAGGAGGTTCTCGTATTTGCCTTGGTCACAGTGTATTTGCACAGCCTCTGGTAATTTAAGGGCTGGCTCAATTAACCTATATGCGATTTGCTTAGGGAGGGTATCAACCACTCCCACCATTAACTTGACTGGGCGCCCCGAAGGCTTTCCTTTCAGAGCATCGACAAGTTCTTGCCCCAAGGAAAAAATCTCATCTGCATAGCGGAACACCACTTTCCCCGCATCCGTTAAAACAAGAGTTCGGCCCAAACGCTCAAACAGACGAGTGCCCACAGATCTATCCAACAACCGCAGCTGTCCACTAATTGTCGGTTGAGTCAGATGCAATACCTGGCACGCTCGCGCAATCGTTCCCTCTCGAGCAACCGTCCAAAAGTAAAGCAGGTGGTGGTAATTTAGTCGTGACATTGTGCTAGATAATATATCGTTATTACCGATGAATCAATCGCGTTTAATCGATTTGTTCATCAGTTAGTTATGGATAGGATTTCTATTGAGCAGGAACTCAGGGATACCATGTTACTTGCCACAGGAGGGACATGTCATGTTAGCACAGAAGCCATTCGATGAGTCCCGCTTCATTGAAAAGCTTGCGTTGTGGTTCGTTTGGCTTGTCGTAATCGGCAGCGGCTTATTCGGAATTGGTCTGCTGCTACTGCATGAGCTGGGGCCACACTCTTAGCAACCCACGCCATTACATCCAGACATGACCATCGGTATGCCGGCAACTTTCTTAGTAGCTGTTTGTTTTGTGTTTCAATCTCCTCAATTCCTAGCGAAGCATACATGTCTTCAAAAGAAAGAGATGAAATGCACGGGAACGCCAGCCGATTGATGGCTGCTATTAGCAAGATGCACTATTCACCTTCCAGCGTCTTCATCAACGATGATGGATAAGTAGACGATCACAAAACTCCCCATAAATGAGAGCCAATGCCATGCAAATCGTAACCGTGTTAATGTACACTTACATCATCAGCGGGATAATTAGTGCCGCAATAACCATGATTATGCTGTGTTTCAGTCCAAGGCCAGTTGGAAAATCTCTTGGTTACTTGCTGGCCTCATTCGTCTTCTGGCCAGCATGGCCGTATATCTTAATATGGGACACAAAGAGCCCGGTTGACTTCCATTAACGACGCAAGCAAAGGCAAGACTTGTTCACAGCGTTACCAAACTCAAATAACTTTCTCTGAAAAGTTCCCGGGTTTCTGGTTTATGAACTGCACTTCTGACCGTCGGAAGCCAGTTCATAACCATTTGATATCTAACTACTTAAATCGAATGGGCGTTACAGGACTCGAACCTGTGACCCCCAGCGTGTCGAAATACCCTGAAAAGCCGCCAAAACGCGGTTTTTACCCATGATTTCCAGGCTATTATTGGTTATATCACCCTCAATCAGCTTTGTGCAAGAAAGTGCAAAAACAAGCGGAAAAATGCAAACACGTTTATTGATGTCGGGAACTTTGCGGGAACTTTTTGTGAACGAATGATCATTTTCTAAGTGTTATCTTGTACCTAATACTAGGCTAATGCTAATCGCTGTCACTCATGGATATCGTCCTTCAACTGAAACAGTATCATGATCTGCTTCGCTCTAAGAAAC
>CAYPJB010000071.1:0-14265 GCA_964410845.1 uncultured Bacteroidales bacterium
GAAGGGCACCTACTACCTGCTCTACTTCCGTGGTCCCGGTCCGATTGTGCCACAGATCGAAGCAGATCTGAAGCTGAGTGAAACCATCCTCCGCTACATGATCATCAACATTCATCCGAAGCTGCAGGAGCAGATGATCACCATCGCCAAGGATGAACACGCTGCCGTGGCACTGCACGCCCCAGGCCTGCAGGAGGAAGACATCCTCGGCATGACCGGGGGTCGCTAGCACATACTCCAGGGACTAGCTTCGCTGGCTCAATGAGCCGAGACTCGTTAGTGCCCTGTGGTTACGAGAACTTCCCACAAAACGCGGCTTGTACAGCTTGCGAATCAGCAACATCCCCTTTAGGCTAAGTTCATTGGAAGAGTCATAGTTCGGAGTTCGACGATGGCTAACTTGAACAAGGTGATGTTGATTGGTCGCCTGACCCGCGATGTGGAAACCCGTACCTTCTCGAACGGTGGCAAGGTCGCCAAGTTCGGATTCGCCGTCTCCAGCACCCGCAAGAAGAACCAGACGACTGGCAAGTGGGAAGATGAACCCTGCTACCTCGATGTCGAAGTCTTCAATCGCGGTGAGTTTGGCAAGAAGGCGGACACCGCTGAGCAATACCTCTCCAAAGGCAAGCAGATCTTCATCGAAGGTCACTTGAAGATGGAGAATTGGACCGGTCAGGACGGGCAGAAACGAAACAAGATCGTCGTCGTCTGTGAGAACTTCGAATTCCTCGATGCTCGCACCGAAGGCGGCGGCATGGGTGGTGGTGGCAGTGGCATGGGAGGCGGCTCTCGAGCGAACAGCCGCTCTGCCCAGTACGACGCCCCTAACCCTGATGAAGGTGGCGACGTCACTCCCACCTTTGCACCTGACGAACAAAACAAGGAAGACATTCCTTTCTAAACACACGATGACGCACGACTGTCATCCTAACCGAAGTGAACTGAACTATGGCAAAGACAGCAACTGCTCCCAAGACTGAGAAGAAGCCCAAGGCATCCGCCAAGGCCGCTGAGCCCAAGAAGAAGCTGCCTCAGAAGAAGGTCAAGCACAATCACGTGCCCCGTGGCAAGCACGGCGGCATGCAGCTCATGTTGATCGAAGACGTACAGCACGTGGGCAAGGCAGGCGATGTCGTCGAAGTCAAAATGGGCTATGGCCGTAACTACCTGCTGCCTCGCGGCCTGGCGACTTTCGTCACCGGTCACAACACCAAGCTGCTCGAACTGCACAAAATCAAAGTGCAGAAGATCCGCGAAGCCAAGCTGGCTGACCTCCGTGCCATGGCTGAACAGTTGCAGCGCGTCAGTATCACCATCCAGTCGCAAGCCAATGAAGAAGGCCACCTGTATGGGTCCGTCAGTGCTGCGGAAATCGTGGCTGCTCTTAAACAGCAGAATCTGGTCATCGAGCACGATGCTGTCAAGCTCGAAGGTGTGATCAAGGAACTGGGCCTCTACGAAGTCAAGCTTCAGCTTGCTCCTGAGATCGAATCCAACATCAAGGTGCTGGTCATCAGCCAGACAGACAAGAAGTAACATCAGTCTGACAAGACAAGACCGCGAGCAGCGTGCTCGCGGTCTTGCCGTTGGTATAACAGTGCAATCCCCCGCCAACTGAAACTACTTTCGCTCCTTCTCCACCACTTCCAGGAAGAGTGTTCGCATCTCTCGCCGACGTTGATCCAGATCAACCTTGAACCGTGCGACAGCCTGCGAAGGGGTACTTTCCCTGTATCCCAGTCGGCGAACCAGCTTGATCATGTCGTCAGGGTTGTCCGGCAGACTATCGAGAGACTGGTTCTGTACTATCCGTTGACGACTCTCCAGCATTCGCAGGAAATCATAGTGTCTGGTGATGCGCTCTGCAGTTCTCACATCGAGAAGACCAGCCCGTTGTAATTCACGCAAGGCTGCCCAGATGTTCGCTTGGCGTATAGCCGGGTACTGCTTGCCATACTTCAGGAGCAGCAGTTGCACCAGAAACTCGACATCGACGATTCCACCAATGCCTCGCTTGAGGTCTGCTTCACCCCGGCTGGCTTCGAGCCGTTTTCGCATCAGAATGATCTCATCGATCATTACAGGTGACCAATCCTGATAGGCTGCTTCCTGAATAGCAGCTTGTACGAGGGTGGCGAAGGACGATTCTCCATAGACGATGCGAGCGCGGGTGAGTGCCTGTCGTTCCCACAGCTGAGCACCTTCAGCGTAGTACTTGCGGAAGCCTTCGAGTGGGACGACAAGATTGCCGGACTTTCCCGTGGGTCGCAGCCGCATGTCCGCCTGGTAGAGCCTGCCGAGTGGTCCGTGGTGCGAGAGCGCCTTGATGACGCGTTGTGCCAGCTCGCTGAAGAAGTGTGTGTGGCTGGTTGCTTCACCTTCCAGGTGATGCGTCTGGCCATCGACTTCATAAAGCAGGACCAGATCAAGATCACTCTGGTAGTTCATCTCCCTTCCGCCCAGCTTGCCCAAGCCAATGATCACAAAGTGACAAGGCTGGCTCGTACCAGGTACCAGCGGCGAGCCCCATCGCTGTTGTAGCTGTTCCAATTCACGGGTAACCACGAAGCCCAGCAGCGTCTGTGCAAGATCGGAAAGGGCTTCCAGTGTCTGAGGCAGTGGCCGTTTGCCGAGAATGTCCTGAACGCCAATGCGAAGCAATTCCTTGTTCTGGAAGCTGTGCAGGATGCGATCAACCAGCTGTGGCTCGGCTCCACGGCAGAGTTCCTGTAGTTCCTGCTCCAGTTCTGACCGGCTTTTCGGCTGATCCAGCACCAGGGAATCGAGAAGTTCGTCGATCATGCCTGGATGGCTCATCAGGATCTGCGACAGAAACTGACTGGTGGCACAAAGATCGACATAGAGTTTTAAACTCGGTTCATTGAAGCTGAACAGTTCCCACAACACACCCTTGGCACCAAGAGACGATGTCACTTTCTCCAGGTTAGTGAGCGACATGTCCGGATCAGGCGTCTCGGCCAGAGCCTGCAACAGTTTCGGAGCGATGCTCGCCAGGAAATGCCGACATCGTCTTGTCGGCAGAAACGGTACCGGTTCCTCGGCCAGCAGTTGCAGGTTGCGTAGTGCTGTGACTGTATCACGGAAGCCATACCGGCTCAGAATGGAGTGTGACTTCTCTTCATCCTCAGGCAACAGGATTAAATCCGATTCTGGAATCTCCGGCGTTGCAGGTTCCGGGAAGGCATCGTGCAACAGGTGATTCAGCACTTTGCGATGGAATGCGGTGACCTTCTCGAAGTCGTCCTGAAACTGCTTTTCTGCTGAGGTTGTCTGGTCACAGTACCCCAGCCGCATCGCCAGCCGACGCAGGTCTTCGGGACGATCAGGCAGGTGATGCGTCTGTAGGTCGCCCAGCAGTTGCAGACGATGCTCGGTACGGCGAAGAAACCGGTAGCCTTTCTCCAGAATCTCCCCCTCGGTCGGCGTCAGACAATCTGCCCGCAATAGCGCTGTGATGGCGTAGAGCGTATTATTACTCCGTACGGCAGGCAGTTCGCCACCATTGAGTAGTTGCAGGAATTGAATGACGAATTCAACATCACGAATGCCGCCGTAGCCGGTCTTCACATCGCGGGCGTCGTCACCCTGCCTGGTGGCACGATGCTCGATCTTGCGTTTGATCGCCTTGACCTCGGTAATCTCAGCCATGCTGAGAAACTTGCGATAGATAAAGGGTTCGATGGCGGAAAGGAACTGTTGGCCTAGTTCAGGGTCGCCCGCGATGGGACGCACCTTGATCAGGGCTTGCCGTTCCCATGTACGCCCCAGCGTATCGTAGTAACTGAGGGTACTGGCCATGGATCGCACCAAGGGCCCACGCTGGCCTTCGGGGCGAAGTCGAAAGTCGACCCGATAAGCCGCAGGCGATTGCGTGAGTAGCCGAAGCATCTCTCGTGTCACTCGGCTGTAATACTCTTCCAGCGTGACATTGAGCTTGCCAGTCGTTTGTCCTTCTTCGTCGAAAACGATCATCAGATCGATGTCGCTGGAATAATTGAGCTCATGCCCGCCCAGTTTACCAAAGGCGAGGATGGTCATGCGTCCAGGTTGGCCATCGTGGGTGATGGGCTCACCGAACCGTCGCTTCACTGTACGTTCAGCGAGAGTGAGGGCGACTATGACTGCTGCTTCTGCCACATCAGCGATGCCAGCAGTTACCTCTTCCAGAGGTCGATCATGGATGACATCGTTGATGCCGATGCGGAGCAGATGCCTGGCACGGAACTGTCGAATGCTGTGGAGAACATGGGAATCTTCGGGTGCAGAATCGACTTCGGTCAACAACTCGGTCACCAGTTCAGCCTTGGTTGGCGTGCGGTGCAGCGGGAACCCTAGCATGCGGATGGCTGCGGGTTGTGTCACCAGGGTGTCACTGAGGAATTGACTGGTGGCACAGATACTGATGAGCGTATCAATAGCGTCGGGATATTCTGCCAGGACAGCATCCAGCAGAGGCACTGCATCACTGGCTGCCAGGAATCTTTCGAGATTATTGAGGGCCATGTCCGCATCAGCGGAGCGAACGAGAACACTTTGCCAGAGAGGCAGCCAGCGCGTTAGCCGCTCTGCCCCCAGCGACTGCTCGAGCGCCACCATATTGCGCTCACCCCGAGCTATGTCACGAAGATTGATCGCACTAAGAAACGAAGGGATGTCCATGCTGGTAGTTTATCAACTCAGTCTCCCTGCTCCCCGGAGGGAGAGGGGAACAAATCACGCCACTTCACTCGCCCACGGTGCAGGGAACTGCTGCGACAACTTCTGAGGTTCGGTCATCGGCATGATGTGGCTGAGGCCCAGATTCTCAAGCAACAATCGACTGGTGATGCGAGCTGATTCGAAGATCACCGGCAAACCACTGCCCGGGTGGGTGCCACCGCCGACGAGGTAGACTCCATCGACATCCTCAAAGCAGTTGCGTGGTCTGAGATGCAGCATCTGATCGAGTGAATGAGCCAGGTTGAAGGTGGCGCCGCGGAAGATGTTCAGTTCCTCGACCCACGTGTCAGGTGTCATCAGCTTCTCGACGCGGATGCGCTTTTCGAGATCGTGAAGCCCCAGCCTGGTCAGTTGCTGGATCACTCGCCGCCGGAATGTCTGTTGCAGTTCTGGCGTCCACGAAACATTGGTATGCTGATGTGTCACTGGCGCGAGAATATAAAGTGTGCTCATCCCTGCCGGAGCAAGTGTCGGATCGGAGATGCAAGCATTCTGCATATAGACTGAGGGATCTTCGGAGAGCACATGTTCGGTATCGATCTCGCGAATGTTCTTCAGGTAATCATCTGCCAGGTAAATGGTGTGGTGAGGCAGATGCTCGTACCTGCCTTCGATGCCGAGGTAGAGCATGAAGGTGGAGCAGGAGTATTTCTTCTTCTCGATCTTCTTGTCTTTCCAGCGTGATCGAAGCCGATCAGGAATGAGATGCCGTACCACCTGGGCAAAATCAGCGTTGAGTATCACTGCATCGGCAGGATAGATGCCGTTCTCCGTTACGACGGCCTTGGCCTGGCTGTCGACGAACTCGACTTGCTGGGCAGCTTCGCCGAGCTTGATGGTAACGCCCATCTCTTGGGCGAGCTTGGCCATGTTCGCCGTCACTGCTCCGCAGCCGCCGAGCGGATGGAAGACGCCGTATTCGTATTCGAGGAACGACAGGATTGAGAAAAGACCCGGACACTTGAAAGGGGACATGCCCAGATATTTCGACTGAAACGAGAAGGCCAGGCGTATGCGTGGATCGCTGAAGTACCGCTGCAGTTCATCATCGAGTGCCAGCCACGGTCGCAGGTGTGGCGTCGCTTTCATCACATCCCAGCGGAGCAGGCTGGCCCAGTCGAGAAAGGGCTGTTCCAGAATCGGGCGGAAGCGTTCCAGCTTCAGCCGATTCTCGCTCATAAACCGTTCGACATTTGGAGCATCAGCGGGGCACAGCTTGGCGACTGCTGTTTTCAATCGTTCGAGATCTGGCGTGCATTCGAGTTCACCATTGCCTGAACCGAAAACGATCTTGTACTGTGGATCGAGCCGTACCATCGGCACTTCATCCAGCAGTTTCTTGCCGCAGGCTGCATAGAGTTCGTCGAGAATACGAGGGTAGAGGAAGAACGTCGGGCCGATATCAAAAGTAAAGCCATCCAGCTTCCAGTGCCCGGTGCGACCACCGACCTGGTTCATCCGTTCGAGGATAGTGACATCCAGCCCCGCCTTGGCGAGCAACATCGCTGCCGAGAGGCCTCCCGGACCGGCGCCTACAATCACAACTTTTCTGGGCATAGCAAGATCCATCTCAGCGCAGCAGAGATGATACGCTCCGCTCTCTTCCTTGATACGCTCATATTAGCATCTGAGATTCTGAATGCGATGTGCTTTTGCGAGAAATGCTTGTGGATGGACGACATCACGTTTGAGTACTGCAAGCAGGAGAGCTGACTACCAACAAAAAGGGGCAGCATGCAACCATGCTGACCCCTGTAACTTGCATCAGGATCACTAAGCAGCCTGGCGAATGCCTCGCTGCTTGACGAGGTAGCCCAGGCAACTGTTCACCACGCGGCGCTGTTGTTCCAGCGTCAGTTCGGGGAACATGGGCAGAGCGAGCACTTCCTTGCAGGCTTTCTCGGTCACAGGGAAATCGCCGGTCTTGTAACCCAGGTATGCGAAGACTTTCTGCTGATGCAGTGGAAGAGGGTAGTAGATTTCGGAGCCGACGCTGTCATCGGCCAGATGTTTGCGAAGGGCATCACGCTGCCCGTCAGCCACTCGAACGACGTACTGGTTGAAGCAGTGCTTGCCGTAGCTACGTATGGTAGGACGGGTCAGGAAGCCTGTTACGTGCTGTTCTTCGAGCAGATTGTCGTACCGGGCTGCGATGGCCTGACGGGCATCGTTCCATCGATCCACATACGGCAGCTTTACACGAAGCATTGCCGCCTGGATGGCATCAAGCCGGCTGTTCCAGCCCATCTCTTCGTGGTAATAACGAACATACATGCCATGGTTTCGCAGGCAGACCAGTTTCTTGGCCCAGTCGCGATCATTGGTGACAATCATGCCGCCATCGCCATAGGTACCGAGGTTCTTGGTTGGATAGAAGCTGAAGCAGGCCATCGCCCCCAGGGTGCCACAACGCTTGCCTTGATATTCAGCACCCGTTGACTGGGCTGCATCTTCAATGACTGGGATGTTGTGCTTTTCAGCAACCTGCCAGATCGGTTCCATATCAGCGCATTGACCATACAGATGCACCGGCATGATGGCCTTGGTACGACTGGTGATCTTGGCTTCAATCAGGCTGGGGTTGATATTGAAGGTGTAAGGATCGATGTCGACGAAGACAGGAGTCGCCCCGAGACGTGCCACGCAACTGGCGGTTGCGAAGAAGGTGAAGGGCGTGGTGATAACTTCGTCACCAGGGCCGATGTCGAGGGCTTTGAGAGCGAGTGAGATAGCATCGGTGCCGGAAGCACAGGCAACCGCACAGGCCGCCCCACAATAAGTGGCGAATTCCTGTTCGAGCCCTTCGACTTCCTTGCCACCGATCGCGCAGCCGGAATCGAGCACGCGACGACAGGCTTCTTCCAAGTGGACCTTCAGCCCCTTGTACTGCAGCTTGGCATCAAAGAGAGGCACCGGTTGTGTTGGTGCGGGAAACTTGAGTGTAGACATCGACGAACTCCCTTCCCGAGCGCTAGGGGACAATCCCTGTCCCGAAACGGTCGCAACATACGTTGGGTAGCGATTTATGTCAACCCGAACGGGGAAGTGAATACGTCGTGCCGTTTACTTTTTCGTCTCCTTGTAGTTCAGCAAGTACTTTTGACGCTGTTCGGCAAAAGCTCTCAGATTCATGCCAGCCGGTGGGCCAGAACGTGGGGCAGCTGGGGCTTCAGCGCTCATACTGGTGGCCATCACTTTCTTGAACTCTTCGTACGATTCCAGCTTATGCGTGTCAGCTTCTACTTCTTTTTCGATGAGCGTGCGATACTGGGTAATCAGTGGCTCAAGGCTTTTCCAGTCGAGCGACTTCTCGGCAATCGTACGCATATTCTTCAGATATGTCTCTTTCAATGCTGGTACTGCCAGTAGCTTGCTGCGTAACGGCTTGGCTGCATCAGTCAGGCCGACGAGAGGATCAAGTTCCACGCCGTTGACGCGTCCCATACCGCCACCCATGCCGGGAGGACCACCCGCACCCGGAGGGCCACCAGCACCTGGCCGTCCTGCCATGCCTCCTGGGCCTCCACCCGGCCCGCTCTTCATGGCCTTCCACTGTTCCTGTTGTTTCTTGTTCAGAATGCTGCTGAGTTGGCCATCCGCTTCCTTCTGCAATGCTGCCAGTTCCTTCTTCTGCTTATCAGTAAGTTGCAGCATATTCTGGAGCGGAGCAGGCAGGACTTCGCCAGGAGTAATACGCATCATGCCACCGCCACCAAAGCCTGGGCCACCTGGTGGGCGGAAGGCTTCGTTCATGTCGTGGGGGATCAGGTGAAACTTGCCCTTTTCGTCTAAGTAGATGCTGTAATCGCTGGCACGAATCCAGTAGCCATCACAGTTGATGAGGGCGACATCAAGTGCCAGGAACCAGAGTGCCTCATCGATATCCAGGATGGGCTTCAGGGCTTCTTCCAACTTGTCAGCAGGGGTCTGGTTTAACACCTTGCAGAGGTTGATAAGAGCCTTCCAGCTCTTTTCGTTATCACCCGATTTGATCTCATAAATGCGTTTATACGCACTGATGTCGTCGCCTATGTACTCCAGGCCACCGCGTCCCATCGGGCTGCCGGAGACTTTCCAGCGAGCACCCTTGGTGGTCTTGAAATTCTCCTGCACGAATTCCTTGTTGAATTGTTGCACGTTGGCATAGACACCCCAGTTCTCGCCATTGATGACAACCTTGACCAGGTTCGCTTTCGGGGCAGCGATGTACTGCCTGGCAATGTGAGAGTAAAGAACGGAACTGAGGAAGCTCGCATCTTCGTGAGCGTTCAACAGATTGAGTGTTTTATAGCCATACAGTCGTTGCTTGCTGTCAGCCATGTCCATGCTGATATTGAAGGAGCGCTTGTAGCCTTTGCCGATCATCATGTACGACGACATTCCACGGAAATGAATACCGACGTTGGGGTAGGTTTTGCCATCTACGGTCAACGTGGCTGCAACATCAGCATCAGTACCGTGGAATTCTTCGAGCTCGGATTCCCAATCCTTCTTGTTCTCGAAGTCAATGAAGATGGTGCGGAGCACGGAGTGATCATACAAAGGGACATCCGGGTAGTTCTTCACATCGCCCCGTTCAACATGGGCACCTGGTGCAGGAGGCTGCTGATTGCGGTTCATCCCGCGTGGGCCACCGGGGCGAGGTCCGAAGTTACCACCCCGTTCGCTCGCCTGCTTCTTGAGTGCCTCGCGAGCGGCAGCTCGCTCGTCTGCATTCAGCCAACCATCTTTGTTGGCATCGTACTCTTTGAGAATAGCCCGAGGCTGACGATTCATTCCAGGAGGACCAAATCCACCTGGACCTCCACCAGGTGGTTGTGCTGTTGCACTGATCGTGAAGCAGCAGACAATGAGTAACGCGAAACGGTACATGGTTTTTCCTTAACGAAATATCCGGGACAATTCCGTTTTAATAGAGTCACTGTGAAGATAGCATGAAGGGGTAAGAAACGATAGAAAAGAGTGCAAACCAAGTTGTCCATGTCAAGAATAAAGGCCAGCATGAGTGAAAATGGTGTCAAATCGGCAGAGAAAACCGGCTACAGCCACACCATCCCTTAAGTTGGGCAAGATAACGCGTGTCAAACCGGCAGTATGGCTTAACAGCCCCGAAAACATCAAGCCAGCCCACCCGGAACGACGTATGATACAAGTACAAGGTGACCTGCGGACCGCTAGAACACGCAGCGGGCTATTGAACAGAGAGGCCCGACCATGAGCATGCCCAAAGGGAAGAAACCAGCCAAAGCTGCCAAAGGGAAGAAGGCTTCATCAGCTCTCTTCCTGCTGAGCCAGGCTGATACCATGTTGCCGTTGGTGAAACAGATCGCTGAGGACATTCAAGGCCGCTGGCAAAGGCTGGTCGAACTGGAAAAAGAACAGATCGACCTCGAACGCCGCCGCCGCGACCTGACCTGGCCTGAGCGTTCCCGCCGGTACGCGGTGAATGATGAAATCACCAGCGAACAGAATAAGCTCCGCGACTCGGTGCTCGAACTCGAAGACCTCAACGTCATCCTGGTCGATCCCGTGGTAGGCGAGACAGCCTTCCCGACGATGGTGCAAGGCCGCAAGTCCTACTTCGTCTGGCGCGTCGGTGCCGATCAGGTCAAATGGTGGTGCTTCGCCAACGAACCCCAGCGCCGGGTCATCCCCGAAAGCTGGCGCACTGGTGCAAGTACCCCCGTGGAAAGCAGCAAGTAAGCGATAGTCGCAACTTTGAAGAACTGACCAAGCCATGCCTTGAAGAAGGGCATGGCTTGTATGCATTGTTATGCCTGCAAGATGCTGTAAACTCCGACTGAATCCTCTCCCTGCTCGCTATTCCCCACTCCCCACTTCCCTGCTAATTTGTCTGCGTATAATGCCAACGGAAAGAGAGGATTCCGCCGTGGACCAGTCATCACAGAACCAGCCTGCACATCGGTTTCGCGTTGATTTCGAACCGATGGACCTGCCCTTCACCTGCACCATCAGCGGCGAGAAGAACCTCCTCGCCACTGCAACACTGCTGGACACAGGCTACGTGATGGTCGACCCTGAATCCCGCCAGGCGGTATGTATCGTCACCTCCAATGTCGATGACGATACCGAGCCCGCTAGCGACGACTAAGTAATCCACTCTGTTTCTGCTTGACCACTTCCTGCACCAGTTGTTGCAACGCATCTGCCTCCGTTGCTCCACGCACCTGGATCGGTGAAGAAGCTTCGTCGACTGAACAGCTAAACTGAAACCCTTCCGCCAGCCGTTGTCGCTGGTAGTGACGAACACCCTGCTGATCCAGCCAGGTCGTGACCGTGGCCAGATCGAACTGCGCGGGCATCGCCAACTCAGGCACACTCGGCATGGAAACCGTCGTAGCGATCCCTATTTCCGAAGGCGATGGAATACGAATCGGCTGCCAACCCGCGGATGATGGTGCTGGTGCAGTCCTTGTCTGCTGAGCCACTTCCGGAGCACTACCTCGTACCGTTGGCTGCTGAGCGAACTGACGAGGTTGCTGTGGTACAGGCGACATCGGTCGCTGCATCATCTCAGGCATCGCTGGCAGACGATCAGCACTCGCGTAGCTTCGCTGGGGAGCAGCGTTGTACTGAATCTGCTGCGCCTGCTGTGCCAGACCAGGTTGACCATAGTATCCGCCCTGAGGCATTTGCTGTGGTGGCATTTGCTGCATGGGGGCAGGCTGAAACTGTTGCATCGGCATCGCGATCGGTGAACCACCGATATTACAGTTAGGAGTCTGTCAGGTCTGGGCCTCGATTCGCCCATGAATGAAGATGAAAGCCAGCACGACCAATGAGTATGAACTGTTAGATGACCAACGCATGCACGCCTCCTTGCGTGTGAGGTCGGGCATGCTACCACATGATTGATCTCCGCCTAGGCCAACTGCTGCGCTTTGTAACATCAGGCATGCTTTTGCAAGAATTACCCGACGGGGTTGTAAGTATGGTAGATACTGCGGCGACACCAGCTTACCTTGATTTCCCACCTGCCCAAGCACCATCGCTTTCCTATGAATACTGAGTCGCTCTTCTACCAGGATACACCGCATGCAACCGATTCGTGGCATTGTTCTCGCCGGCGGCAAAGGCACCCGCCTCGGTGAACTCACCAAGGTCACCAACAAACACCTCCTTCCTGTTGGCCCCTGGCCAATGGTCTATCACCCTCTCAAGAAGCTTACCGGGGCAGGCATCAACGATATCCTCCTCGTGTCCGGTACTGAGCACATGGGCGACTTCGTCGAACTACTCGGCTCGGGCAAGGACTATGGTTGTCGGCTTACATATCGTGTGCAGGATGAAGCCGGTGGTATTGCCCAGGCTCTGGGCTTGGCAGAACTCTTTGCCCGCGATGCACGGTCGGTCGTCATTCTCGGCGACAACATCTTCGCTAGTCCTCTGCAGCCCATGCTCAAAGATGCCAACCAGCATCCTGACTGGGCCTGGATCGCTCTCAAACAGGTGCCTGATCCCGGGCGTTACGGCGTGGCTGAGATGAAAGGTAACCAGGTGATCGGCATCGAAGAGAAGCCGAAGCACCCCAAGAGCGACTTCGCGGTGGCAGGTATCTACATTTATCCGCCTGATGTCTTCAACGTCATCAAAACACTGAAGCCCAGTGGACGTGGTGAGCTGGAAATCACCGATGTGAACCGTTACTACCTCGAGGCAGGCCGCATGGGCGCCAGCTACCTCGATGATTACTGGACCGATGCGGGTACGATGGAATCCTTGCTCCATGCAAATCAACTGGTGAACGAGACGCCTCCACGGTTTTAGTGCGCTAGTCTGATATGCAAGCGGTGTGGGATACAGGGATCGTGCAATCACACAAGCAATACTGGATCTGCCGCCCGGATGAGAATATTGTGCCGGGAGATCCAGACAATCACTTCAGAAGCCAACGCCTACAAGACGATGTGGTAGATACGCACCACTCTCTTGAGCATTCACCATGGCGCTGAAGGATCTGCATGATGACATCACCGCCTTCCGCCAATATCTGAAGGCGGAACGTGGGCTGTCCAACAATACTCTGCAAGCCTACGGCCGCGATCTGGATCGATTTGCTGAGTGGTTTGCAGCGACAAAGCAGAAAGATCATCTCCAGATCAACTTGGCTTCGTTTAGTCAGTATGTCAGCCACCTACGTTCGCCTTGCGATCTGGCTCCACCCAGCATCGCCAGGCACCTCGTGGCCCTCAAGATGTTCTACCGCTTTCTGAAGCTGGAAGGTCGCGCCGGGACCAATGCCGTTGACCTGCTGAGCAGCCCTACCCTCTGGGAACGTTTGCCGAGCGTGCTAGGTTCCAAGAGCGTAAACAAACTGCTGACCGCACCCATTGCAGATGATAAATACTACCTCCGCGACCGGGCCATCCTCGAAACCTTCTATGCGAGTGGCGCCCGAGCATCAGAGGTGGCAGGCATTACCCTGAATGATCTCTACCTCAACCAGGGATTCTGCCGTTGTACGGGCAAAGGTAGCAAGCAGCGCATGGTGCCTCTGGGCAAACCCGCTATCGCTGCACTTGAAGCCTACATGAAAGAGTTGCGTCCACAACTCGTTACGAAATCGTCAGGCGTTACCCACCTTTTTGTCAGCAGGCATGGCAAACCGCTGACCAGAATCGAACTCTGGCGCATCATCCGCAAGTACGCCCGCCGGGCAGGTATCACCGGCAAAGTCTCCCCCCACACCCTTCGCCACAGCTTCGCCACCCACTTGCTCGAAGGCGGAGCTGATCTGCGTGTCGTGCAGGAACTCCTGGGCCATGCCAATATCGCCACCACCCAACACTACACCCACGTCGACCGCGCCCGCCTGCAGGCCATCCACCAGAAGTTCCACCCGAGAGGATAGTAGTCATCACGCTCCGTCGTGATGACAGCGATGGTGAGCGTCCAACCCATACTCCCCTCTCCCTCTCGGCCCCGGGAGGGAGAGGGGAGCATGGGTTGGACGCTCGCTCGTCGAGTTCTTGAAGCCCATTACCGATCTAAGAAGCTGTAACTACATGTAATTGTTTGAATGACTGTAGGAAAATTGGCTTTGAGATATGGGGTAAATTCTGTCCAAGTCTCCAGGCTGCTTGCTACAGGTTTGTTTTTCCGGTCCTCATATCGGTTGATTTCCCAATCGCAATACCGGCTGTATACCCACTCGTGCTGCAATATGAATGGCGTGTCATACCAGTTTGGTGGCCATAATCCGGATTTGATTTCGTGTCGAAAATCAAGCGTTGTCGTAAAAAGCATGAAGTCTTGTGGATCATCAACCAGAAGCAGAAGCAACATAGTAGCAATCACAGACACCTCCATGTTTAGAAAGTGAAAGGCAACTCTGTGGTATCTACGAGAGGTTGCAGCATCAGTTCGCTGTGCTTCGTGTACTCGATGTAGCGACTCAGCAACTTGGCTTCCAATTCGACAACGGTCTTGGCCTGCACCTGGATATGTGGCAAATAGGCAACAGCACCAACGTATTCAGTGTTCCGGAAATCGGGTTCTCGC
>CAYPJB010000072.1:0-14233 GCA_964410845.1 uncultured Bacteroidales bacterium
TCGTTCACCCAGGCAAGCAGAGCCGGGTGAAGACGGCGAAGAACGCTGGATTGTGCTGGAGTTGAAACTCATTGCCGACGTGGGTCTCATAGGCTTGCCCAATGCAGGCAAGTCGACCATGTTGAGTCGGCTTTCGCGAGCTGTACCGGAAATTGCAGACTATCCCTTCACTACCAAGTTCCCCAATCTTGGTGTCGTGCAGTTTGGCCATGAACGTGGATTTGTGCTGGCCGATCTGCCTGGGCTAATCGAAGGCGCCCATGCCGGCGTTGGGTTGGGATTGGAGTTCCTGCGGCATGTCGAGCGCACCCGTGTGCTCATTCACCTGGTGGAACCATTCCCGATGGATGGTTCTGATCCCATCGGCAACTACCAGGCCATCCGCAAGGAACTGGAGCTCTACAGCCAGGAACTGAGCCAGAAATCCGAAGTGCTGGTCATGAGTAAATCGGAGTTGACCGACAGTGACGTGGTTCGTCAGCGAATGGAACAGGAACTGGGGAAGCCGGTACTCGCAGTCTCTGCAGCGACGGGGCAGGGATTGTCGCAACTGGTAAACCAGGTGATGGAAGTGCTGAAAGCCAGTCAACCAATCGTGGAAGCCCCGGTTCGCAGGCTTGTGCCGTTTCCCGAGATGCCTGCGGCACAGGTGGGATCGCTTGAACCATGAAGTCCTTTGATTTGATTGTAGTGGACGTCGGTAACAGCCAATGCAAGATCGGGCTGGTGCAAGGTAGCGATATTCTGCAGGTACATACGCTTGCACTCGAGAAGTGTGCCTATCAGCCCTGGCGACAGAAGCAGGTGCATTCGCTCCTGAAGGATCATTCTCCCTGGGTACTTTCAGGTTCCAATCCACCCATCATCAAATCATTCAGCGAATGGCTTCAAAGCAACAAGCAGAACCAGCAGGTGCTGGAAGCTGACTCGCCATTACCCATGAGGATCGATGTGGATTTCCCCGACAAGGTGGGGCGGGACCGCCTGCTGAATGCACTGGCTGTACCTAAGAAGCCTGCGGTCATTATCAGTGCAGGCTCAGCAGTGACCGTCGATGCCGTGGATGAAATCGGCGCCTTCCTGGGTGGAGCCATCTTCCCCGGCTTGCGGTTGATGGCCAAGAGCCTGCATGAATACACAGCCAAGCTGCCTCTGATCGATGCGACAAATTCGAAGCCGAAACTGCCAGGTAAGAACACCGAAGATGCCATGCATGCAGGGATTGTCGAAGCGGTAGTCGGAGGCATCGTCGGTTGCGTGAACAGCATGAAGACGGAAGAAAGTAACCTATTCCTGACTGGTGGTGATGGCCCGACGCTGGCCCCGCTGCTTCCCTGGCCAGTGGAACAGATACCCTGGCTGGCGCTGCAGGGATTGGTTATCGCTGCTCGGACTCTGCCATCATGAGCGGTGATGTTGTGTGCTGCCTGACACCTGCCGGCGCTGGAGCGATTGCAGTCGTCGGTCTTCGTGGTCCAACGGTCTGGAGCAAGCTAGCTCCATTTTTCAAGCCAGCCAGAAAACCACCCTTCCTCGATGCCACCCCCTCGCTCTGCTTCGGGAAACTGAGCAAGGAAGGTCTCGGGGATGAGATCGTTCTTAAACTGCAAAGCGATTCCACTCTTCAAGTCATCGAACTGCAATTGCATGGCGGGCCGGGAATCGTGAAGTGGTGTCTCGACTTCACACAAGAGCTTGGATGCGAACTGATCGACTGGCCCGACTGGTTTGAGGATGACTTGCAGCATCTGCTCGCCCAGGCGATGACTAAGCGAACGGCTGCCATCCTGCTGGATCAGTGTCAGGGTGCCATGTCACAGGCCTTGGCTCGACTGCTCCCTGCTACCCCCCAGGAAAATGGGATGAGTAGACTAACGAAACTCGAGGCATTACTTGGCTGGCAATCGCTTGGTGCCCATCTCATTCATCCCTGGAAGATTGCACTGACCGGGTTGCCGAACGCGGGCAAGAGCAGCCTGCTGAATGCGATTGTGGGTTATGATCGTGCAATCACCTCTCCAGTTCCGGGAACTACACGCGATCTGGTGAAAGCCACGATTGCGTGGAAAGGTTTTCTGTTCGAGTTCATCGATTCCGCAGGGCTACGCGAAAGTACGGATGCCATCGAAACTGCCGGTATGGAACAAACCCTGCGGGGTAGTCAGGAGGCGGATCTCGTGGTGTGGCTGGTAGATCTCACCGCACCGTCCACTCAGCCACCTGCGGAACTCGCCCCCGATTTGATCGTTGGCAGCAAGGCAGATCTTCCCAGCACTCCAAGTACTATCCCGCTCCAGGTTTCCGCAGTTACCCGTCAGGGGCTGAACGACCTGCTTGATACCATCTACCGAAAACTTATCCCCATCGAACCGGAGCCGGGGCAAGCTATCCCGGTCACCCCTGCCCAAACCGCAGAGCTTACCAGGCTTGCCGAACAGTTACGGCGTTAATGTGTGCTTCACCCCAGTAACGGGCTTGCCCACTTTCAGAAGCGACGATTACAATTCAGACAGTCATCACGGAGTCAGAGATCATGATGAGTTGGCTCGTTGCATTACTTCTGTTAGCCCACCCGCTTGTTGATCCCCGTGAGCCTGTCACTGGTTCGATCAAGTTTGTTCCTGTCGATGATCAGAAGAACGTGCCTTCCGTCTATCGGATGGAACCTTGCGAGTTTCGTTACGAGAAGACGCTGAAGACCGATCACACCAAAGATGGCTACCAGGTGTTCGAGGTGAAGTTTCCTTCAGCGGTGGTGACCAAATACCCTGAAAATAATACCGTGCATTGTCAGTACTACCGTCCGGTTGGAGCAGGCCCCTTTCCTGCCACGGTGGTGCTCGATATCCTCGGGGGCGATCAGTCGCTGAGCAAGTTTCAGTCGTCCTACCTGGCAAAGAAGGGCATTGCCTGTCTGTTCGTGCAGATGGCCTACTATGGTCCACGGCGACCGGCCAAGAGCAAGGTGCGATTACTGATGCCTGACATCGAGCATTCGCTGGGAGCGGTTCGACAGACAGTGCTCGATGTTCGGCTGGCTGCGGCCTGGCTGGTAGAACAGAAGGAAGTAGACAAAGACAGACTGGGCGTTGTCGGTACTTCACTCGGTTCGTTCATGGGAACCCTTTCCGCCGAGATGGAACCCCGCTTCAAAAAGGTGGCTATTGTGCTGGGCGGTGGTGGCCTGGTAGATGCTTTCTATGACCATCCCATGGGTGGCCCTCTGCGGGCTCTGTATGCCGCCATGGGAGGTACCAGGGAGAAGTTACAGCAAACCATTGCTAACGCCGATCCGATCACGAATGCCAAAAACCTGAAAGGACGCGAAGTGCTGATGATCGGCGCGAAAAACGATGAGATCGTTCCGCCTTCTGCCTGCGAGCGAATGTGGAAGGAACTCGGCGAACCCAAGATCGTCTGGTATGAGGCGGGCCACTACACTGCCATCTTCTACATCCACGATGCCCTGACGCATGTGGTGGAGTTGTTGAAGAAGTAGTGTATCTGATTTTGTGGTCCGCGGATGTTACTTCTGGGACATCGTTAACTATGAATCAAGCGTGAGTTATGGTAGAATTCAAGTGTGATTGAGGATGAGAAATGTCGGCCGCAACAATCGAACGCCAAAGATCAAATCGAACCCAAAATGAAGTTCGGGGCGAAGAGCCTTTGTTTGAAGTAGTACTCGGCCAACGAGTGGAGTTAGCTGCAATGAGTTCGTTCAGCAATCAAATTGCCAACAGGATACTGTTTAATCTATTTCGATTTCTTGAAAACAACCCTATTGGCACAGCACTCTCAGAAGCTCTTTTTAGCATCCCCACCAAGGCTGATCCGACGAATCAACGACGACCAGACGTTGCGTATCTCAGCAACGAACGTTGGCCGCTTGAACGGCAGGCACCCGATACCGATCCTTGGCCGGTTGTTCCAAACCTGGCTGTGGAAGTGCTCAGTCCGAATGACCGCATTCGCGATGTGAACAACAAGATCAGCGAATATTTCGAAGCAGGCGTCGAACTCATCTGGGTGATTGATCCACACCACGAGAATGCTTCGGTTTACACCGCGCCGACAAAGGTAAACATCATCGAATGTAAAGATACTCTGAATGGTGGGAGTGTCATACCCGGGTTTACGCTGCCCATGGCAAAGCTTTTCCGACTGTAATCGAGCAGTCAGGCAACTTTCACATATGCAGAGCCTTCCCGAGCCAGGCGGCCCGGGCTGCTTCCCCCATGCCTTCCGAGAGAGTCGGGTGGCCATGCACAATGCGGGCCATGTCTTCGGCACTTCCCTTGAAGGCCATGGTGGTGACTGCTTCAGCAATCATGTCAGATGCTCTGGGACCAAAAATGTGAACGCCTAGCAGCCGATCGGTGTTAGCATCCGCCAGTACTTTGACAGTGCCTTCGGTCTCGTCGAGTGCCTTGGCACGCCCATTGGCGATGAAGGGGAACTTACCTACTCGGTACTGCACGCCAGCAGCCTTCAACTCTTCCTCGGTCTTACCCACAGCCGCCACTTCGGGCCAGATATAGATCACACTGGGGATAATGTCGTAATCAACATGTGCTGGCTTACCTGCCAGGTGCTCTGCAACAGCTACACCATCTTCGGAAGCTTTGTGTGCCAGCATTGGGCCAGCGACCAGGTCGCCGATGGCATAGATGTTCGGCACATTGGTCTGAAAGTGGTGATTGACGGGAATTTTCCCCGTCTTGGCATCAACCTGAACGCCGACGGTCTCCAGCCCGACATCCTTCACCACAGGTCGTCGTCCCGTGGAGACCAGCACCTTATCGCCAGTTACTGTGATCGGGCCGTTCTTGCTCTCCGCTGTCACGGTGATCTGTTTGCCATCTCCCTTGGCTCCGGTGACCTTGGTATCGAGGTGGAAGATCATGCCTTGCTTCACCAGCGACTTGTGTACCATGCCGGCGATCTCGGCATCATTGAGTGGCAACAACTTGGGAAGGAACTCGATGACAGTGACCTTGGAACCGAGCCGCAGCCATACCGAGCCCATTTCCAATCCAATGTAGCCACCACCGATGACGATGAGATGATCAGGCACTTAGTCGAAATTGAGGGCTTCCGTGGAAGTGACGATGTTCTTGCCATCGGTTGGCAGGAAGGGCAAACCACTCGGCTCACTTCCCATTGCCAGCAGGATGTTATCTGCTTCCAGCACCGAGGTAGTGCCATCGTTGCCTTTGACTTCGACCTGGTTCTTGCTCAGGATTTTGCCGGTACCGAAGATGCCCTTCACCCCATACTTGCGAAAGAGGAAAGCGATGCCATCAACGAGGCTTTTGACGATGGCATCCTTGCGTTTGATCATGGTGGGCACATCGATGCTGACTTCACCCACGCTGATGCCATGCCGACTGAAGCTGTGCTTGGCCTGATGGTAATGTTCACTGGAATCAAGCAGAGCCTTGCTGGGAATACAACCGATGTTCAGGCAGGTGCCACCGAAGGTGCCACGCTTGTCGATGCAGGCGACTTTCTTGCCAAGCTGAGCAGCTTGTATCGCTGCCACATATCCACCGGGACCTGCACCTATTACCACGAGATCATATCGCTCAGCCATGGCTTCTCCGACTTCTTGAACTGCTGTTATCTTATGAAACGCGGATTGCGAGCAGCCATAAGATATTGATGATGAATGCAGTCTCACGCATCTATCTGGATAACAACAGCACAACACCGCTGCTGCCCGCGGTGATGGAAGCCATGGACGAGTATGCCCGGACCACTGTGGGCAATCCCGCCAGCGCTCATCGCACCGGAGCAAAAGCTCGTCAGGTACTAGAGGAGTGCCGGACGAAGGTGGCAAAGTTTCTAGGATCGCACCCTGATGAAGTGATCTTCACCAGCGGGGCGACTGAAGCGAATAACCTGGCTATCTTCGGATTATCGTCAGGCATCAGTGACATCGCCGTTTCACGCATCGAACATCCATCTGCCATCGAACCATGCCTGCGGTTGGAGCAACAAGGCATCAGGCTGCATCCAGTGACAGTGGATGAACTGGGACGTGTTCACTCGCTGCCTATGCTGCCCGAGAAGTCACTTGTCGTCTTGCAACTCGCTAATCATGAGACTGGCACAGTGCAGGACATTGCAAAACTCAGGCAGCAATCACCCACCACCCGCTTCCATACCGATGCGACCCAGGCTGTGGGCAAGATACCGGTTCACTTTCATCAACTGGGTGTCACCACGCTGGCTTGTTCTGCTCACAAGTTCTTTGGTCCGCCGGGCATCGGTGTCTTGCTTGTCAATCGCTGTACCCGCTTGGAACCCCGTATCTTCGGTGGCCACCAGCAAGCAGGCTATCGTCCAGGCACTGAACCAGTCATGCTGGCTGTGGGATTTACCAAAGCTCTTGAACTAGCTTGCAGGGAGATAGAGCAACGACACGCCCGCTGCCTGGAACTCAGGCAACTTTTCCTCAGTTCACTGGAGCAGCACACCCAGTTCAGTAATAATGGCGATTCAGCGAACGGGCTGGTGCATACTCTCAACCTATCCTTCTCCGGCATAGCCAGCGATTTGCTCTTTATTCGCCTCGACCTGGCTGGCATCGATTGTTCAACCGGTTCCGCGTGCTCTTCGGGCTCCATGCTTGCCTCCCCGGTGCTGAAAGCCATGGGTATAGAAGAGTCACGAATCAAGTCTGCCATCCGGTTCAGCTTGAGTCACTTATTGAGTGATGCAGATGTAGTGGAGGCAGCGAGACGGGTTGGTGAGGAAGTGAAGCGGCTACGTAGTTAATTGCTATCTTAAGAGTATGCTTTACGCCTGGTGGTATCTGGTCAAACTCTCGTTCTGGCGACAGGGTCGGTCGCTGCAGACGCTGACAGCATTTCTATTGGTAGCACTGCTGGCAGGAATTGTGGTGTTAGTCTCGATAGTGAATGCCAGCTTTGGGCGCCCCGGCTGGAACGTGGGCAACTTCACCCGCGACCTGATCGTCGGCCGGGACAATGTGCCAGGCATCTATTTCAATCTGCTGATGCCTCTCATGTGCCTGTGTTTTGGTACCCAGGCTCTGGGGGGAGAATGGGAGGAACGAAGCCTGGTCTGGGCACTAACCCGTCCTATCCCCCGATGGTTGATCTATTTCGCCAAATTTACCGCAGCCCTGCCATGGACACTTGCCAGCACCCTTGGTGGATTCTGGCTGGCAGGACTAGCAGTCGGTTCGCGCAGCATCGATTTTCACTGGAACGAGACCATAGCAGTCAAGCTGCCGCAGTTGGGGCCGTTTGCTGTGCCGGGCATTCTGCCGGATCTGCTTGAACCGGGTGTCGTTCAGCCGGTGACTATGTGGCCTGGGTTGGAAGTGGTCAGTGTGTTATGGCCTTGCGTGTTGTTCGGAAGTATCGCTTACCTGGCTCTTTTTATGTTGTTCGGAGCGCTATTTCGTCGCTCCACGGTGCTCGGAATGGCGTATGCTTTCCTGCTGGAAGGGCTGGTTGGCACCATGCCGGGTTTGCTGAAACGGGCTAGCCTGGCTTTCTACACCCGTTGCATGGCGTATGATTATGCAGGGACTACCAGTTGGAAGACCGCCAGTGGCATGCTTGGCATTGATCCCAGCAAAGCCAGCCTGGTGCTTCCGGTGCCTGGAGTGGTGGCGCTAACTGTGCTGATTGCGGTGGCGCTGATGCTGCTCGTCTTCGGTGCCTGGCGTTTCTCCCGCAAGGAATACCACGATCTCACGTAACAAGGAGCGAAGGACAGAGTGATGGCTACTTCACTTGATCTTGCACCCGATCGTCCCAGTATGCACGATGCCCCCAAGCATGGCGACCCCGGCCATCACAAGCCAGAGGTATTCACTCCGCCCGCCCTTACTATTGCGATCAGCCGTGAAACCGGCGCACGTGGCGGCAGCATTGCCAAGCGGCTCAGCAAGAAACTGGGCTGGTCTTACTATGATCAGGAATTGCTGCATTACATGGCAACCGGCAGCAGGCTGGATGATGAGATCATCACGACTCTTTCTCCTGATGCACGTGAATGGGTGGGTGAGCAGTTCGCACAGTTGAAACAGGAAAACCGCCTGCTGAAGGACCCTAAAGAACAGGATGTCGCCCAGGTTATTCTTGCCATTGCAGCGAAGGGTAAGGCGGTCATCCTGGGACGAGGAGCAGGGGCATTGCTGCCATCTTACTGTGTTCTCCACGTCCGCATCATGGCTCCCCTCGAAGACCGTGCTGCGTGGATTAGGCAAATTCAACGACTGTCGAAAGAGCAGGCTCTCGAGTACATTCAGAAACAGGATAAGCAAAGAGCAGGCATGCTCGATGCCCATTTCCGCAAGTCGTTACGTGATAATGTGCCCTACGATCTGATGCTGAATTCATCTCGCTTGGGCGAACTAGGCTGTGCCGCTGTTATTGCTGAGGCGGCGAAGCAGAAGCAAGGTTAGTCTACGTAAGGGCGCCATTGTTCCTTAGCAGAACAAGGTTGTGCCAGGACAGAACCACCTGTTCATCAAGCACGTATCCACATATAGTCATCAAAACAAGAACAATTCGTACATCGGCGAATCGATGCTCTCGACATTTGAAAGACCCATCTCGGAAATAGAGCTTTATCTGAAGCTCTTCATCACCACCAGTGGTGGCGTGTAGCCTATCTCCTTCCTGGCGCAGTGTCTTTGCGCACTTTTTCTTCCATTGATTCCACTCCGACACATAGTCTGCGCACCCAGCGTCCCTTCCGCTGAGCCGTACTTGGTCTGACCAGAGGTTGATTATGAGCCTGCCTGAGTCCCGGTCCCTACCGGGATATCGTTCATCTTCCCCCCATCGTTTGCCCGAGGTACCCGTCAATCGGTTGATGCGTCCTTTCGTCCGCTTTCTCCATGTGGAGTCGGCAAGCGGGATTGTCCTTCTTATCTGCACGGTCGTTGCCCTCGCTATTGCGAACTCACCATGGGGCAACGCCTATGCGGACTTCTGGAAGACTCATTTCCGTATCGGCCTGGGCCCTTGGGAATTGGATGAGTCTCTCCTTCACTGGGTCAACGATGGCTTGATGACAATCTTCTTCTTCGTGGTGGGTCTGGAAATCAAACGCGAGTTGGTCGCAGGTGAGTTACGTGACCCGAAGAGGGCGGCGTTACCTCTCATGGCTGCAATCGGGGGTATGGTCGTGCCTGCTGCCATCTTCTTGTTCTTCCAACGTGGTCGTCCAGGTCACGTTGGCTGGGGCATCCCCATGGCGACTGATATTGCCTTCGTTGTTGGCTTCCTGGCCCTTCTTGGCTCCCGCGTACCGCTCAGTTTGAAGATTATTCTTTTGTCACTGGCGATTGCAGACGACATCGGTGCAGTACTCGTTATCGCTTGCTTCTATTCCACGAACATCTCCTTCGCTGCATTGGGCTGGGCAGCATTGGGGTTTGGACTGCTCTGGTTCTTTAACCGGATCGGTGTCAGACGAGTTCCGGTGTATGTCGTAATTGGAACTGCCATCTGGCTCGTCATCCTCAAGTCCGGGATTCACCCCACTATAGCTGGGGTACTTTTGGGGTTCCTGACACCTGCTAGTGCGTGGGTCGGAGACCGCGCACTGGTTGACATCCTCGCTGGTGTTCTTCATCAACTGCGTGGAGAGAATGACGGTCAGATCGAACCCCATCATAAGCCCGCCCTGGCATTACTGGAGACAGCTTCTTATGAAGCCGTTTCTCCCTTAGAGCGATTGGAAGCAGCCCTTCACCCCTGGGTAGCTTTCGGCATCATGCCTATCTTCGCACTGGCGAATGCTGGATTCCGCATTGAACCTGCATCGCTTGGTCACCCGGTTGCCCTGGCAGTCGCTGCGGGTCTGGTACTCGGAAAGCCTATTGGCATCGTGCTCTTTAGTTGGCTAGCTGTCCGTTTCGGACTAGGACGGTTGCCAACGGGTGTGAATTGGAAAGCCATGATTGGTGCCGGTTGCCTGGCGGGTATCGGGTTTACGATGTCCCTGTTCATCGCTGGACTGGCTCTAGAGGGGGAATTGCTTGATGCCGCCAAGGTCGGCACGCTGGCTGGTTCAGCCTTGAGTGCTTTCCTTGGTACACTCTTGCTGCTGAAGTTCCTTCCAAAGCGGTCAACCACTTTGGCCAAACACGAGCAACCTGGAATAGAGAACAATCAAACGATAGCCCAAATCGATCCTCTTCCACAACCAGGGTGTTGAGCTTTCACGCCCTTCTACTTGTTCTGTTTCTAGTATCACACATGCTCACGACTTAGATATTCCACAAGCACTAAGGAGACGTCATGGCTACCGAATCAAAAACTCCCTTCCTTCCGATTCTTTGTCGAGTATTCTGGCTCATGTTTGGGCCGTTGCTTCTGGTCGTACTGACCTTCATGATAGCCACCACAGGTAACGGTTGGTTGACTCCCGCCGACTTGGGCTTTCTTGGCACTCTCGTTGCACTCCTGATTGCACGCTGGTTGGAGTTTCGAGGTGGAAATCCACAAACTTCTGAAGGTCAGCCCGCAACTTCAGCTCACTTTCGACGCTATCTCATCGTCGTTGTTGTGTGCGGACTAGGACTCTGGATAACCGCCAACATCATTGGCAACTACCTGTTGTCTTCTTGATCGCTCCTGTCAAGAAGGGTATGTCACCTTCCTGAACAACGTCCACACCGACACCAACACATACATCACCGTCAAGATTAGCACGGTGGAATGCTCCACCACCAGTTCAGGTGTAGCAGCCACGCCATCCATTTGCATCGGCTGGTTCTGCCAGGCTTGCAGCACGCCCCTCGCAATCGGCAGGGTTACTACCACAATCACCACGCTCCAGATGATGGCCAGGAACAGGAAGAGCCGCTTGGCAGTCGGCTTGGAACGCATGCCTTCCGCGAAGGTGATGTACCCCAGTCCCATCACGATGGGTAAGAGCGCCTGCCATTGTTGAAGCTGAACCACAAAGCGGCACAAGATGCCAATGGTGAACAAAGCCAAGCCGTGAAGTAGGGTGTACCATTTCATAAGCACAGGATATATAGTCCATTCGGCGAAGCGAGCAGGTAGAGAGGCATCAAGTGTTCGCTAGCTTTCCCAGCTTTCAACGTCAAGTATGAGTTTTGTGAGAAATCAAGGAATGATGTGCCTCTTGGTTGGATTCTCTCGTTGTCCAGCATATCATCATCGGTAATGGCAGGCACATGAAGTGGTGCCAGCATTTCTCTCTCATGTCTCAGGAGATGCACATCATGGTGCGTAAGTTCATCGCTAGTCTCGCTCTGGTTGCTTGTGTTGGCCTCGTTATGGCTGCCGACATCAAGTCAGGTCCACAAGTTGGCCAAGGCGTTGGCGCCTTCCACCCGTTCAATGTTTTCAATGCTGAAGACAAAGAACTGTGCATGAAAGAAAACTGCATCGTTTGCCAGTATGGCTCCAAGCCAGTGGCTCTCGTTTTCGCACGTAACACCGATAAGCCAGTTGCTGAACTGGTCAAGAAACTCGATGGTGCCGTGGCCAAGGCTGGTGGCACTGACAAGATGGGTGCCGCAGTAGTCTTCCTTTCCACTGAAGATAACATCAAGCAAACCGTAGCCAAGATGCAGACCGAAGCTGGCATCAAGAATGTCAGCCTGGCTGTTGATGGCCCAGTCGGCCCAGAAGCTTACAAGATCAACAAGGACGCTGAAGTCACTGTGATCATCTACAAGAAGAAGAAGGTTCTCGCTAACCACGCTTTCGACAAGTTCGATGATGCTTGCGTCGAAAAGGTTGCAGGCGCTCTCGCCAAGGTCATGAACTAATTTCTGCCTTCTGTCATAACACAAAGCAGCCACCCGAGAGGGTGGCTGTTTTCTTTTCTCAGGCGAGTTGCTTAGCGTGTGAGTTGCCTGACGACATACTGCTCCAGCCAGCACCAGGTACCCTTCTGCAACCGGCTGACATAACCCAGGTGTCCGCCATGCTTGGTGAGGTGAATGCTGACCGCCTCGGAACGTGGTGAATCTCGGATCGGCTCCGGATCGATCATCGGATCATCTTCTGCCGAGAGTATATGTGTGGGAATGTCGATCTGGTGAAAGAGCGGAGCACTGCTAGCTAGAGCGTAGTAATTCTCCACGGTGCCATACCCGACGCGTGGAGCGGTGTAGAGGTTATCGAACTCCCGTAGTTTCATGCCTGCAGGGAAGACCGGCGCTGGCTCACCATGTGCCAGTGCCCGCTGCTTGGCCAGATCGCTCAGTTCCTGAACAAAGCGTTTCTCGTACAGTGCATTGCGCGGCAAGCCCAGCAGCGAGGAACAGCGTTCGAGATCGGTGGGAGGCGAGACAGCAACGACCTTTCGCAGTTGTGGAATGTCCTGCTGCTTAACCTCAGCTGCCAGCTTGAGAACGACATTGCCCCCCAGCGACAACCCCATCAGATAGAGTGGCGACGAGGGGGACCATGCAGCCACCGCTTTCACTACTGCTTCGATATCTTGCGAGCAGCCAGCATGATAAGGAGTTTTATTCTCCGGCAGGCTCTCACCACTGCCTCGCATATTGATCCGCACCACCCGCATGCCTTGTTTCAGGCATACCTTGGCCAGTTGCAGTACACTTCCAGAATCATGGCAACCACCCAGCCCATGGACAATCAGGGCAATGGGCTCGCCAGGCTTCCATGCGAGAGGGCGACTATCGTAGAAATGCAATACATCGCCATCGGGCAATGGTAAACGATGCAAGGTTGCTGGGAGTCGCGTTTGCATCTTGCGCAAGGCGTATCCCAGAAGCGTTTGCTGATGGCCAGTGCGGAAGAGCGGGAGTGGAGAGAAGGTTTCAGTCATGAATTCTATTGTAAGAGGAACTCATGATTCTGGTGTAAGTGATTGAGGCGATGATCATTCGCAGCCATCGCCCCGGCAGCAGTTTATCTCCTTGCAGCGGAAACGGCATACCGCACAGGTCGTCGCATTTTCCGGGGTTTCTCTGCAATCACCGGTCGATACCAGGGGGGTATCCAGTCGTGATTGTCCAGATCTTCTACGAGCGTGGCCAGCGAGTGGACGACCAGATCAGGTTGATAGGCAAAGTGTTCCAGGTCCGCTTGCTTCGTGCCACCACTGAGGACAAGCACGGTGTGAAAGCCCAGTTGTACACCGCCCAGAATATCGGTCTCCATGGTGTCGCCAATCATGGTCGTTTCATCAGTAGTGAGGCCCAATTCCTTGCGAGCCGCCCTCATCATGATGGGGCTGGGCTTGCCGACACCAAATGCCTTCACGCCTGTGGCGGTTTCCAGAAGTGCAACGAAAGCACCGCAACCCGGCCGCATGCCATCCTGCGTTGGGCAATTGGGATCGAGATTGGTCGCTACCAGCTTGGCGCCGTTCATGATCAACTTCACCGCAGTTTCAACCAGTTCCAGGTTGAACGTACGCCCTTCACCGACGATGACGTAATCCGGATCGTGGTCAACCACCGCGATGCCATTCGTGTGCAATGCGTTAAGTAACCCACCTTCGCCAATCACGAAGGCTGTGCCGCCAGGCTTCTGTTGGGCAACGAACCGTGCAGTGGCCATGGCACAGGTAAAGACATGTTCTTCTTCGACATCAATACCCATCCGTGCTAGCTTGGCTACGACATCCAGCCGGGTGCGCTGGCTGTTGTTGGTAAGAAAGCGAAAGGGAATGTCACGCTGGCGGAGCTGGCGAATGAACAGATCAGACCCGGGAATGAGTTCTGAACCGCGATACAAAACGCCGTCCATGTCGATCAGGTAGCCGTGCTTCATGATTTCCTGTCTCTGCGAGAAAACAAACACCGAACGAGAGGCAGAGAGAGGCTGCGGAGAGGTGATACTAACACTATAGGTGATTTACGATGGAATTGTCCAGACTGCTGCGCGGTAAGAGGAGGAACTTCGCGAAAGGTACGTGAAGGATTCTTGGAAGATTCATACGCTTCCAGGGGCTAGCGACCCTGGCTACCAAACGATGCCCTAAGGGGACTAATCGCAAAAGCACCGTGAACTCTCATCCACGGTGCTCGTTGATCACTCCGCTACTTCACGGTAGCGGCTCTTTTATTTCGCTTAGCGTACCACGCCTTCAGCCTTCGCCAAACCCTTGGGTTCGTCGTCGTCGATCTTGGTGATCATCACTTCCGTGGTGAGCATCAGGCCGGCGATGGAGGAGGCATTCTGCAGGGCTGAGCGGACGACCTTGGTGGGGTCGACGATGCCTGCTTTGA
>CAYPJB010000073.1:0-14233 GCA_964410845.1 uncultured Bacteroidales bacterium
CCCAGTTCATATTTTTGCGTGATGCCTAGGCCATCCAGCCGCACAGTGACACCTTCACTATTTGGAAGCCGGCCAAGATTGCCTGCCAGATCAAAAGAGAGACGATAATTACCAGGTGTCAGGTTGTAAGCTGTTTTCGAAGTGAGCTGTCCCGATTCACGGGTAGTTCCGTCGAGGTCGACGAAATTAAAACTGGGAATGGAACCAGCATAATTCTGAAACCACATCGACTTGGCTGAGCCACTCAGATTTACCACGTCGACAGCACCACGAGTAACATTCCAATTGGCGAAGTCGCTGTAGTTGACTGTCGTCCAGGGATTGCCCACTGGGTTTGCCGATGAATTCAGATTGGTAAAAGAATCCGAAAAGACGATGACTGGTACTGGGTCAGCATGAACAGCACCAAGGGCTGCGATCGCTGCGATGACTAGAGAAGCAACACTTTTCCACAACTTCGATTGACACATCGAACGACTCCTTTCCCACCCGATAGCATGAACCTTCCTGGTTCAGGCACTGCACAGCCTGCGAGAAGACTATGGAGCGAACACCTTTATGACGCACATCCATGCAGGTGTCAATACCAGTTTTTTGGCGAAAGAACTTTTGTTATCAGCGAACCAAACCCAAGTACTAGGTACACAGCACAAGCGTCGTATCATGGAAGCATCTTTGCCTGAGACGATGCATGCCAGCCACACGTGACGAACTTGCCAGCCGCTACCTCGAACAGCTTCCATATACTCCGTACCCGGTACAGGAGGAAGCCTTGCTGGCCTGGTTCACCGCGGAACAAGGCGTACTGGTTTGTGCACCTACAGGTACCGGCAAAACATTGATAGCCCAGGCAGCCTTATTTGAAGCCCTCCATTCCGGCAAACAGGCTTACTACACCACACCACTGATCGCACTGACTGAGCAAAAATTTACAGAGATGCAGACTGCCGCACTGAAGTGGGGATTTCAGGCAGAGGATGTAGGGCTGGTCACGGGCAATCGGCAAATCAATCCCCAGGCCCGCATACTCATTGTTGTCGCAGAGATTCTGCTCAACCGATTGCTGGCTCGCGATCAGTTTGATTTCAGCAATGTCGCTGCTGTCGTGATGGATGAATTTCACAGTTTCGCTGATCCCGAACGAGGAATCGTCTGGGAAATATCGCTGAATCTACTCCCCTCGCATGTTCGCTTGTTACTTCTCAGCGCCACCGTGGGCAATTCACGCGAGTTTATTAACTGGCTCGAGCGCAGTCATGCACGTAAAGTCGAACTCGTGGAAGGAAGTGAGCGCAAGATACCACTCACCTACCACTGGGTACCCGATGAATTGCTTGGGGAACAGTTAACCATCATGGCCGAGGGAGATGCCAGCAGAAGAAAAATGCCTGCACTCGTCTTCTGTTTCAACAGAGACGAATGCTGGAGTGTTGCTGAGCAGTTGAAAGGTCTTCCACTCGTCGAAAGCGTGATACGCAACGAACTACTCAACCGCTGCAACAAACTTGAATGGAAAGATGGCATTGGCCCCAAACTGAAACAGATGCTTGGTAGAGGCATCGGAGTTCACCATGCAGGTCTCTTGCCCAAGTATCGTCGCGTCGTGGAAGAATTGTTCGAGAAAAAGCTGCTAGCCGTCGTTGTTTGCACTGAAACGCTCGGTGCCGGGATCAATTTACCCGCTCGATCTGTCGTCCTGACATCACTGGTGAAAGGACCTTTTGGAAAACAGAAACTCATTGATTCCTCTACCGCCCAGCAGATCTTTGGCCGGGCAGGTCGCCCGCAATACGATACGGAAGGCCATGTCTACGCACTGGCACACGAAGACGATGTCAAACTGCTCCGCTGGAAACTCAAGTACGATTCCATCCCCGAAGACACTCGCGATCCGGGTCTGATCAAAGCCAAGAAAGATCTCAAACGCAAGAAACCCGATCGCCGTGCAAACCAAACCTACTGGACCGAATCCCAGTTCAAGGCACTGCAACTGGCGCCACCTGGCAAGCTCTACAGCAAAGGCCCCCTGCCCTGGCGTCTGCTGGCATACCTGCTTAAAGCCTCGCCGGACGTCAGTCTTCTCAAGACAGTCATTCGCAAACGACTGCTGGATGAACCACGCATACTTGCCGGCGAGAAGCAACTCTATCGAATGCTCATCACACTTCAGAACGGAGGTTTTGTCGAACTGGACCCTCCTTATACGGAAGAGAAGAAGGACGATTCTGCAGCAGCGGGCACTGAATCAGCAACCACCTTTTCGACCTCTACCTACGAACCAACTTCCGCCAAGCCGACAGCAAAACTCGATCAACTTCTCGCGTTCCGAGCCATTCATCCGCTCTATGGCGTATTCCTGATGGACTACCTGGCGGTAGCATCGCGGGCCGAACGATTACAGCTAATGGAGAGTCTGCTCGAACTGCCCAAACCACTACTGCGCTATGTGCGAGTCCCCTGGCCAGACAAGATGCCCAATGGCCCACTTGGCAATCAGATCGATCCGGAATTGGTACAGCGAGGCCTCATGGCTGCCCCTCGCGATCCAAGTAAAGATGACGATGATGAGGATTTCGAGGAAGAAGAACAGTTCCCACTCAGCCTGGCTGAGAAGATCAAGTTGCTGTTCGAAGTAAAGTACCCCGAAATTGGCGACATCAACATTCAAGGCGTGTGGGCTGCAGGCGAGCTACTCGAATACAACGGCAACTTCAACAAGTATATCTCCAGCAAAGATCTGGCTAAACAGGAAGGCATCCTCTTTCGACACTTCCTGAGGCTGATACTTCTCTGTGGCGAATTCCGCTTGATCACCCCGACGGGCATGACTGCTGAAGACTGGCAGAAAGAGATGGATGAGATCAGCGATCTGCTCACAGCTGCCTGCCGATCAGTCGATCCAGCCAGTACTGATGAAGTGGTTCAGCAACTGAAGCCTGCGATAGAGAAGCCAGCTATCGAAAGTACTACAGACTTTGGCAAAATCGCTGCCCCGGATGATTTCGGCGCGGGCATCTTTGATGCATGAATTAATCCGAACCATTCCTGCGGCACCTGATCATGCGATCCAGTGCGCGGGACATCGATTGTTTCGCACTGATATCCACTTCCTGATGCATCATCTTTTCTACCATCTTTTCAATGCCTGCATCCTGGTACTGGCTGAGTACACGTACCACTGATTGCCTGACGGAGGCATCTCGATCGTGCAACGACGGCTTGAGGATAGCTATGACATGCTGGCTCTGTAGCAGCCTGCTATGGCCCAGCGATAATACTGCTTCCTGCCGTACTTCAGGTTCACTATCCAGGAGTAACTTCTTGAGTTGCTGCCAAGCAAGGTTGGTTTGCAATTGCCCCAGGGCTTTGGCAATTTGCGTTCGAATCACAGCATCCCGGTGATGTGAAAGCTGTTCAAGACGGCCAGCTACAGGCTGTAGCGATACAGTCGGGTACTGGCTAAGTGCCATGGCAGCTGAAGCAAAACGGCGATCGTCCCTGGAATTCAGTTGCAGCGTAAGCGGTTGCTTCATTTCCCGCCCCTGACTGATGAGGAAACAGACCGCCAGTTGTCTGACCTCGCCCAGTTCATCACCGAGGCACTGGAGCATGGTGGGAATAGCACTTCTTGCGTGACTGGACAGATTGATCAGCGACTGTGCCGCCTCACATCGATGTTCAGCGCTGTTGCTAGGTTCCTTTAACACCTCCACCAACGGATCCACAGCATGACTTGCCCAATGGCAACTTGCCCCAGTGCCCAATTGCCTGATGATCTGCAATCGTTCATCACCCTGACTGTCGGGCAGAATGCTCACCAGGTCTTCCACATTGAGGTCTGCTGGATCCAGATCGTGTTTGCACGTGACCATGTTAAACAGCCCACGAACTGTTTGCAGAAAGCTGACATTCTTGTCCTGAACTGCAGACCATGAAAAGCAATAACCCAATCCCCCTAAGACGATAACAATCAGCATCAGCGTGACGATCAGGCTTTCGGCTGATGATCGATTTGCTCGAGAATCCATGAAACTAATTCCTTTCAGTTGGATGCTGAAAACCAACAACAAAACCAAATCCTGGAGAGGAACAGGTGGGAATGAAAATACAGGGAGAGTGGCTATCTAGAGGAGAGTCAAGGAGAGAAGTACAAGGCAGAGAGAGTGTCGCTGGGAGTGCAACAAGGGGAGAACCGGCTATCTTTGTTTACGACACAACATGCCATTGTCGAGCAGGTTCAATCAGAATTTCTACAAAACTGCTCATTTTGAAATCTGCCAACCACTTTGTTGGAGAATAAATGACACGATGGTACGAATGTTCGAGTCTGGTCGATCGACGCATACGCAGCATTGCTACAATAAAATTGGCGTTTCATCCAGCGAAACAAGCAGATGAAATGACCAGCGGTAAATGCATACCGACGAAGGAGCAACTGATGGCAGTATCAAGATGTCTTGCGATGTTCATGATATTTTTACTGTGTACTTGCCAGGTTAACCTCAGTGCCAGTGAACCTTCAGTATCTCCGTCTTCACAACAGGGCTATATTCACCTTACGACCAAAGCCTTTGTACCTGCGATCTGGCCGCGAACTGCCTATGATAATGCCTGGAAAGCCTGGAAACTCGCGGAGAAACCTGCCAATTTTGATGCCATGTTCATGGAGCGATATGGCTTACACCCCGCTCCATACCCCAATGACGGACTGCCGATGGGTTTACGGTCCACCACGATGCTTGGAATCAGCAAGGGTGTCACTTCCGACTGCATGATGTGCCACGGTGGCAGCATCTTTGGCAAGAGTTATATCGGGTTAGGTAACAGTAGCCTGGAGATCGAAGGACTTTTTACAGAACTCGCTGGTTTGCGATCTGATAAGAATGACCTGCGACCGATTCTCTTTCCCTTTACTAATGTCCGTGGCACTGTCGAAGCAGGTGCGATGGCGGTTTACCTGCTCAGCATTCGCAACTCAGATCTCACACTACGCACCAAGCCCCTCAACCTCGACCTGCGCGCCGACCTCTGCGAAGATGTACCACCCTGGTGGCACATAAAGAAAAAATCCCGCCTGTATTACAACGGTTCTACAGATGCCAGAAGCGTTCGCACTCTGATGCAATTCACACTTAGCCCCTTCTACCTGCCTTCAATGATCAAAGCCAACGAATCCGCATTCAAAGACATTCAAGCCTACCTGAAGAGCATTAAAGCCCCCAAATACCCTGGCCCGGTTGATGCTGTACTTGCAAAGAGAGGTCTGGCCATCTTTACCAGGAACTGTGCTGAATGTCATGGCAGCTACGGCGAAAAGTGGAGTTATCCCAACAAGCTGATCGCCCTCGATGAGATCGGTACCGATCCCGTCAGGGCAGAAGGCATCAGCAATCGTGCCAAGGAACATTACGACACCACCTGGTTTGCTGGTGAGACCGATGCAGACGGCAAAAGGCTAATCACCACCAACGAACGTGGCTATGTCGCTCCGCCGCTCGACGGTATTTGGGCCACTGCGCCTTACCTGCACAATGGCAGCGTACCTACCCTATACCACTTATTGAATTCCAAAACCAGGCCTGCGAAATTCACTCGCAGTTTCCGCACCGACGAATCTGACTACGATCATCAAAAAATGGGATGGAAGACCACACTGATCAGTGTGGATCCACCCGAATCCATGCATCCAATAGAGAAAAGACGTATCTACGATACAACCCAGCCCGGTCGCGGAAACCGAGGGCATACCTTTGGTGATAAACTGAGCGATGATGAGCGGTCAGCTCTTATCGAGTACCTCAAAACACTATAGGCATGTTCGCTTGTTCCCTCCTGATCAATGATCCACGAGAATGGGAACTGTGCATTCTTTCAACAGCGTACGAGTGACGGAACCGAAGAAGAATTCAGTGATAGTCGATTTTCCATAAGCCCCCATCACCAGCAGGCCTGCTTGAAGCTTCGTCAGTTTCTCAAGGATGATGTCACTCGGATCGGCGGCAGAAATCACGACCTGGCGATGCGCCGAAACCTGGTGATTTGCAAGAAATCGGATAGCACGTTCAATGCTGTCTGTAGCAGCTTGATGTTTGGCATGGATGGTGAGTACGTGAACATCTTTGTCTGCAGCAAGCTGCAGTGACTGGAACGATGCGAGAGATCTTGCCGCTTGCACGCTGCCATCCCAGGCGATGACGACTGGCCCATCGTCTGGAAGTTGTCGTGGAACACTGATCACTGGACGGGGCACATGCTTGATGACTGTCATCAACGTATCGTCAGGCTCTTCCTGAGTTTCAAACTGGTAAAAAGTTTCCTTACCTAAAAGAACGACATCATGTGACTGGGCTTCCAGTACAAGCTGTTGAGCTGGTTCACCAATCTTTTTCACGCTGCTAGGGTGAACCTTGGCTGATGCACATTGCGTCGAGAAAGCTTCCAGGAATGATTCTGTTTTCTGATGTGCTTCGCTTAACTGCACCTGTTCTCGTGCACGTTTCGCTGAACCTCCACCAAGTGGAACCGGCCCGGGCGAACAAATGCCCGGTTCATCAACAACAGCCATGCCAGTCAGACTGGCTCCGTGCTTCCTGGAGAAACGAATACCAAGATCCGTGGCAGTTCGACTGTATTCCGAGCCATCAAGACCGATGAGAACTGCTTGTGGCATTGTTACTTCTCCCAACAGGTTGCATAGGCACACAGCAGTATGATAATTACTAAGCAGTCAATCACAAGCAGAAGTTGAAACTGCGTTGGGCGTGCCGTCGCAGTATCATGAATTTCAGGAATTGGTCATCACACGAATGTCTTATTTGCAGATCGACGTAACATTACCTCTGCATGAAAGATCTTGCCTGACATGGAACTGCATAAGATCAGTTGGAGACGACGTTACCCTGGCAGGCATTGATACCTGCTACCACTTCCATTCGATGCCCGCGGCAGGACCAAAGAAGAATAGGCTGCCATTGCGATCGAGAGAATTCCGTCCACCCAGTTCGGCATTCCATTGAAACTGTCTCGGGGCGGTCGAAAGATCGTTCAGGTAAAGTCCCTGGTAGCCTACCATGAGCGAGAGATTGGAACTCAGCTGATAGTTCGTGTGGATGCCAAATTCAAACAGACTGGCAAATCCTACTCCGGATGCAGCACCAGCATCGTTGTAAGGCAGCCCTGTTGCCATCAGAGTACCATTCAGGTTACTTCGTTGCGATGCACTATTGACCAGAAGACCACCTCGACCTCGACCCATCAGGCTCCATCCTGAAGTGAGTCGATAGCTCAAGTCACCACCGATCTGCAATCCGATCATATCGTTATCCGTACGTGTGCTGTACAAACCATTAGGCGAAGCATTAATGAGCCCAGGCAAGGCAGGACCGGTGTTGGCAGCGAAGAAGTCAAAGTTTTCCTGCACCTTCATGTAACGCAAACCTGCCAGTACATCGACAGGCATCCTGCCCCCTGCCCGAGTCGAATACCGCAAATTCAGTTCAGCGGAATCAAAACGGCTTCGGTAAGTCAGTGTGTTCAAGGTGGCATAATCGAACGGATAGAGCACAGGCAGATAGACATCACTGTTGCCGCGAGCAACAAACCGCGAGACAAGAGTACCGTTTGGCGTTGTTGGATTAGCGTTGTTACTCGAAGTGGATTGCTGTTGATGCAGTAATCCCAGATAGCCTAGTTCAATGCTCAGCTTTCGCATTACTTCGGGTGTATCGTTCGGTTTGGCAACGCAACCACGATCATCACAAGGATCCACCCAGATGGTTCGCCCCACCAAGAAGCGTAATCCTGGCTGGCTGCCCATGTTCATGTCATCAGTGGAAATAGCCCGGTTATCACCAGGATTGAGATCGAAATAACTGGCACCTGCCCCGAGTTGCTGAATCGCACGGAGATCCATGCCGAACTGCATCTGCGACATGGTTCTGTCAAAGTAGACCACGGAGAGTTCGCCATACCAGTCGAACAACGATGGAGTCATCATCTCGCGAAGTTGCCAGACAGGCTCCTGCTCCTCAGGAAGAAATGACTCTGGCACAGATATACTCGAGCCAAAGCTACTTTGCATATCATCAGCACGAACCACAGGCACTGGGCCTTGGCACATCGTCGCCAACAGAATAACCCACAAGGCCGTCATTGATCGGCTTCCATTCGCGTGTGGGGCACAGTTCAACCAGGGCAAGCGTATAGATGAGCCCGGACAGCCACCCTCGTTTGAGGCGCTGTCTGGTTCAGCACAACTCATCGAACGACACTCCCTGAACGTCCCTCACATACGGCATGAAATTTCAGGCAGAGAGAAGCTCCTGAAACAGTCCCTTACATCGCATCGGCAACTGAGGCATCGGGATTGAACCAAACCCGAAGCCAGTTCCGACATGATTGACCATCCATGTACCAAGTTAGCCAAGTCGGTCAATAGCGGTACTACTGGGGAAAGATAGGGGGATTAAGCAGCCAGCACGCTGTGACTTCTTGAACTGTACAATGAGCGAATTGTCATCAACATTGACTTTAGAAATGGCGAACAGCTCAATCCCTACTAAACTATTGGCATTGCTCGACTTATGTCATTTATCCTCATCGATGATCGGTAATGTAAGTGCCTTCTCCCTTTGAGAGAGAGTCCAGAGATGAACCATTCCATAGACAACGTCCGACCTGGTTATGATCGCTGGGCGACGGTGTATGATCATGATGCGAATCCGTTGCCAGTACTTGAAGAACCGGTAATGCAACGGGTGGTGGGGGATGTTCGCGGCCTTCGTGTGCTTGACGCAGGATGTGGTACTGGACGACATACTACATGGCTACAGACTGCTGGCGCACTGGTGACTGCCATCGACTTCTCCAATGGCATGCTCGCAGAAGCCAGGAAGAAACCAGAACTGGAGAAGGTTGCCTTCCATGTTCATGACCTACATCAGACATGGCCTTTCGAGGATGCCAGCTTCGAAGTTGCCATCAGTGGCCTGGTATTAGAGCACATCCAGGAATTGCCTCATTTCTTTTCGGAACTGCGACGGGTTACTGTTCCTACCTGCAAAGTAGCACTTTCTACACTGCATCCATCGATGTTCCTGCGAGGCAGCCAGGCACGATTCACCGATCCGGATACCGGAGCCATTGTGCAACCGGGCAGCATCAATCACAGCTTCAGCGAGATGGTGAGGGCAGCACTTGGAGCGGGATTTCGAATAGTAGATTTGATCGAACTCGCACCGGATGATGACTTTGCCAGGCATTATCCACGTGCAGAAAAGTATGTAGGCTGGCCAATGCTTTTAGTCATGGCACTTGGTGGCTAAAACTCTGAGCAGGATTTCCAAGTAAAATGAGTCAGACAAAACAGTCACTACTTTTTCAAAAGCCCTTTCCAAGCCAGTTTCATCACTGCCATCAGTGGCTGAACTTTGGCATGCTTCAGCAACACCTTCGTGCAGCCTTGCCTGCCCCATGCATTATCGAAAATGATGAACATCTCAGGATGATCTGCGACTACTTCAGCTTGCTGAACAGGGGTGAGTTTCACCATACCCCAGGATTCATCTTCGCTCAGTGTTGCGAAGATCTTACCACTTACCCGGAAATCGGAATGGTTCATATGGGATGATTCCACAACATCGGGCAAGCCGAGTGCCAACTCTCGAAACTTCCTGGCAGTCATGGATTAGTCGTCATCACCCTTGTGTTCATCGTGTGCGTGCTTTTCATATTCCGGCGGATGTGGATGGTAAAAGATACGTTTGACAGCAAATCGACCGGCCCAGAAGATGATGGCCAGAAGTAACGCAGTCGTGTAAACCGCTCCCCATCGCCATTTTTGGATATACTCGCCCAGTTCACCCAAATCAGGAGTTTCTGTCCAAACGATGACACCAAAACCAATGCAGGCGAGCACGATCAGTACACAAACGGCACTGGGAAGATGCCAAAGAACATAATCCCCGACCGTTTGTTCATGTAAAATGCGAGTACCATGCCGTTCACGGGTCTGCATGTTGTAGCCACACTTCAGGCAGACGATCTGACCGTCTTCAAGATCATTCGCACAGAATGCACAACGCACCTGATCATCGAGCCGTTCCAAACCATAAGCAGAGGCTTTCTGCCACTCGTCATCCTTCCCGGTCGCTGCTTTCTTTTCAACAGGGATAGCCGTCGCTTTGGGCACCGGCTTTTTTACTGCCAGTGTAGCCCCGCAGCCCCTACAGCGAATTCTTTTCCCAGCAAGTACTTCTGGCACTTGCATGGTCTTTTTGCATTCGTTACAGCTAATGGAAAGTGTGCCTGCCATAAATCACAATGAGCTAGAATGTGGTAGTCTTGGGATACTGCACCCAACCGCAACATAATCATATTCTACCGTGATGAGCATTGAAGCCCAAGAACATAATCGGCCCGGTGAATTGCCTGCGAACGACGGCTTACTCGTCAGTATCGCTACTTACAACGAAAAAGAGAATGTAGCGACTCTGGTACAGAGCATCCATGCTTATGTCCCTCACGCTCACATTCTCATTGTGGACGACAATTCGCCCGATGGCACTGGCACACTAGCAGATGCATTGGCTCACGCAGACAGCCGCATTTCGGTGAAACATCGAACTGGAAAGCTGGGCTTAGGCTCAGCCATTGTTGCGGGTATGCAACATGCAATCTCCCATAACTATTCTCGATTTGTGAGCATGGATGCCGACCTAAGCCACGATGCCAAGTACCTTCCTGCATTGACAACGCTACCAGGCAATTGCGATGTGATGATTGGTTCCCGTTATGTTGCGGGTGGTGGAGTGGTCAATTGGCCCAGGAAACGGTTGCTCATCAGTCGATGCGTCAATGTCTTTACCAGGGTGTTTCTGGGTATCCCTGCTCGTGATGCCAGCGGAGGTTTCCGTTGTTATCGCACTTCGCTGCTGAAGAAAATCCCTTTGGACCAACTCTGGTCAAAAGGATATTCGTTCCAGGAAGAAATGCTCTTTCGATGCATTCATTCGGGAGGCAAGGTAAAGGAAACACCTATTATCTTCGTTGATCGGCAAGTAGGCGCTTCGAAGGCGAACGTAAAGGAAATGGTGCGTTCTCTTTGGGTTCTGTTCCAACTAAGCGCAGCAGCCTGCTTTGCTCCCGAAAAACTCCGCTGATTGAACAGTTTTGACACACGATCATATTCTGATGACGCATTCGTCAGCGTTGTTGCAAACATCCCCTTGCATCTATCAAGCTACTATGGCAGGATACGGCTCTCCTGATCTCTCCCCTTTGTCTGGAGTATTCTCTCATGATACTGTGTCGATTTGCCATACTCATGGCCCTGTTTTTCGTCAGCCAGCAGGTCTGGGCCGATGAGGTCTATAAGCTTGATGGTCGCAACACTGAGATCGGTTTTGTCGGATCCAAAAAGGATGGAAAGCACGAAGGTGGCTTTCGTACCGTCAAAGGCACCATCAGCGTGAAAGACAACGAACTGTCCAGTGCCCAGTTCAAAGTCGATATCGATCTGAACTCGATGTATACCGATGACGACAAGCTGACCAATCATCTCAAGAGTGCAGACTTTTTTAACGTCCGCAAGTTCCCAACTGCCAGATTTGTCTCTTCGAAAGTGGAAAAGAAAGGAGACAAGTATGAGGTGCAAGGCAAGCTTACCATGAAGGGTGTCACGAAGGATATTACCTTTCCAGCCAGTATCGACGTGAGCGGGCCGGGCATTACCATGGAAGCCAACTGGGAGATCAACCGACACGATTGGCAGATCAGCTACGGTGGCAAGATGATTGATGAAAAGGTAAAGCTGAGCCTGAAGATGAACGCCCCCCGGTAACTGATCCTTCACTCCATTTCTGAACGCGGCTTCGGGCCGCGTTTCTTTATGCCTCCATTCGATGTCATCGTTGATGTTTTCAAAACCACCATACTGCCCAGTGTGGTTGTCAGTTTCGTTGCAGGTTGGCTGTTACGAAAGACGCAGTATGCGGCACTAGCCATCTTCCTGGGGATTGTTGCCGGCAACCTGCTATCCCAGTTGTTACCCTGGTGGCCATATCGTGATGAAATGAGCTTTTTGCTACTAGCAGTATTTCTCAGTTTGTTCCTGATGGAATTAAAGACAAAGCAGTGGCTGACCGGAACTATCTGCATATGCATCATCAGCTTGATGCTAATACAACAGGAATCGCAGGATCTCGTTACCAGCGCTACCTACGTCCTCTTTGGCATGATGCTCTACATGTCGTTATTTGCAGCGGAGTGCTGGCTATCTGGCCGAGTGCTCATGTTACTCTGCATTCTCTCGGGATCGGCCTGCAGCATCATCCTTATTTACGCCCACTCCTGTCTACTCTGTCAAATCGCATTGCTCTGGACTTGCAGTTGTGGCGGCCTGGCCTTAACTGTTCTCCAGAGTTCTTTACCCATTCGAGGTGTTGCCGGGCCGACGACGATTTTTCTTCAGTACTTGCTCTACTATGGCCAGCAGACCTGTTTCAGTGAAGTGCCTGCTGCAAGTTATTACCTGGCAGCGATTGCTCCGTTCCCGTGCGTGTTAGTGTATCTCAAGTGTAACAGCCCGCTGCTGCGATTGATTGCAGTAGCAGGCTGGTTGTTGCTGCTGGTTTTGGCTACGGGTTTAGCCATGTACTTCGACGACGTGCTAATCGTCCAGTAGGGACAAATCCGTCCGACCTCCATCGGCACGGTGGCACAGCCGTTGGAAAAGCGTCAGTTCCATGCTGTATGGTGGATAGAAAGGGGGAGAATGGGGAGCACCTTGAGCAGGTTCAGTGGGACTCACTGGCAGCATGTTGATACCCCATACTTTCAACATGTCGTTATACACCTGACAGGCAACTTTATTGTCAGGGATGTTGTAACTCACTGAACGAACCGAGCCATCACAGAAGAGAATATTCGCACTGAAGGGATGAGCTGAACCAAATCGGTCACTGGCAGCGTTGGGGTCATCATTCTCAAAGTCGCGTGCTGGCGGCTTGGCTCCGGATCGAAGGGTATCAGCAATAAATCCAGCGACGTAACCATCCGTATCGCCAAATTGAGGGCTTCCAAAATGACTCTGGTTCATCCGCTTTTCGCCACCCAGAATAGTGTTAGCCAGTCCATCGCTGATATCGCGGATATGGATGATTTCATCAACAGTCTTGTACGAATTATCAAACTTATAGCGACTCTTCACGAAGACGCCATTGCGAAAGGGATTCTTAGGCTTGCCTTCCTTATATCCCGTTGCATTGGCACAGGCAGAGTGATAGTGGCCGTTCTCCAGGTAAAGTGTGAACGCTCCAATATTGCCTACGTAGTCATTCATCGCACGCTTGCCCACTTCTGTCGAAATAATCTGTGGTGAGCGACGACTGGGGCAGAAGTAGTTTTCAATTGCAGTGGAGGCTATCACTGCATCTCCTCCGAGATTGATACTATAGTTTGTCAGGCCGTAAACGCTCAACGGAAAGACAGTTGGCCCCTGCATGGTTCGAAAGAGATTATCGTTTTCGAGATATGGCAGAATCTGGTACATCCATCCCCAATCCTGGTCTGCCCTGGTACTAGGTAATGAAGTAGCACCGAGCGAGCGTGGCATGGGATTATCTCCACCCCCTGTAGGATAACGCTGCTGATTGGCGGCAAGATAAAGACTCATGGCTGAGCCGATCTGGCGAAGATGGCTGGCGCAGACAGCCCGATTGGCAGCTTCGCGTACTTTCTGAATGGCAGGCAAAAGCATCGCCATGAGCAATAGAATAATGGCAATGACAACGAGGAGTTCAACCAGGGTAAAGGCTATACGACGACCAGATGCAACGCGAGGTGACATGGTATCCTCCTGATCAACACAGCAGGTACAGAATGTACCTTGACGATGTGTGTACGTAGTCTGGCTTTTTCATACAGGAAAGCAAGGTGCTATTGCATATTTGTTGTTCGACACTTGATGATTGATGATAATCGCATTGAGAAATCGAAATCATGTACGAAGAACTGACAGAGTTCGTGCCAGCAGGAGTGTCACCATAACCGTTCCACCGCAATTTCAAGCAGCTTTCTGAGCTTTGTTCAAACCTCGTCGGAGCTCGATCTTAAACTGGTCTCGGTCAAGGTGAGCTTCGAAGGGCTTTCTTCCAGTTATGAGACTGGCAACACGATAGCGAATCATCTTGCCCCACTTCACGGGAGTACGTGCCAGTTCTGCGATGTTCTGTCG
>CAYPJB010000074.1:0-11539 GCA_964410845.1 uncultured Bacteroidales bacterium
CGGATGATTCTGAAGGAAGCTGGCGGGGCAGGCTTCGCTGGCTGGTTCTTCGAGCAAACGGATGCGGTCGTGTAGTGGTCCCTTATACCCAGCTGGACGGAAATGGGAATGACTTTCGACGACCAGTAGCCGTCCTTTCTTGTCGAAGGTTATAGCCACCGGATGAACGATTGCTGGGTCATCAGCAATGAGCTTCACTTCCAGACGTGGATCAAGAACCCGGGGGAGTTCCTTCTTGGTGGCTGAAGCAGAGTGGCTGGTGGAAAGACAGATCAAAGCGAAGGTACAAAGCAGGACAGTTCGCATGGAAGGTAACCACTGAGTGACGACGGGTGCATCCTACCTCACTTCATGAGAATACGCACCAGATTCTTGCGAGTACCAGGCTATTCCGCTAGGTTTACCACGACTGCTTGTAATCTTCTTCGGAGACATCCCCCATGCTTAGTGTGCTTCTTGTTGCTCTCAGCCTGCCCGGTGCAGCGCCAGGTGAATGGCCTCAATGGCGTGGACCTAACCGAGATGGTGTCTCCACGGAAACTGGCCTGCTTGCCGAATGGCCCAAGGATGGCCCCAAGCTCCTCTGGGAAACCAAAGGTGCAGGACGAGGCTACGCCAGCCTGGCAATCGGCGGTGGGAAGATTTACACCCTCGGCGACAGTCTTTCCACCGTTGATGACAAGGACGAGTATGCTATCTGCTTCGATGAAGCAACCGGTAAGGAAGTCTGGAAGACCAAGCTCGGCGCTGCCTGGAGCAAAGGTCAACCCAACTGGCAAAGTTCACGTTCTACTCCAACTCTGGATGGCGACCACATCTATTACATGACGCCTGAAGGTGTGTTGAACTGCCTGACTTCTGCAGACGGTAAGCTCGTCTGGAAAAAGAGCATGAAGGATGACTTCAAAGGCGGCGCCGACATGTGGGGCTACAGCGAATCACCACTCGTTGATGGCGACAACGTTGTTGTCACCCCAGGCAAAGCGGATCACACCATGGTCGCGTTGAACAAGAAAACGGGTGAAGTGGTCTGGTCATGCAAGGTGGATGAGAACAAGGGGGCGGGCCATTCTTCGATCGTTATCTCCGAAGTGGGTGGCAACAAAGTCTATGTGCAGACCTCGCAGTCGCACGTGATGGGGGTACGAGCCAAAGATGGTAAGCTGTTATGGACCAGTCCAATTGCTGCCATTTCGGTCATCCCCACATCGATTATCAAAGGCGATCTAGTGCTGGCAGCAGCAGGGTATGGTAAAGGCGCGACACTGCTTCGCCAAATTCCCGATGGTGATGGCGTCAAGGTCGAGAAGGTCTACGATTACAAGAAGGAACTCTGTAACAAGCATGGCGGCATCGTGCTGGTCGGCGATTATATCTACGGCTGTGCTGACGATAAGAACACCATCTATTGTGCCAAGCTCACCACAGGTGAAGTGGAAGAAGGCTGGAAAGCTCGTGGTAGCGGCAAGGGCTCCGTGGCTCTCACTGCTGCTGACGGTCACCTCTATGCCCGATTCCAGGATGGCACCCTGGCGCTGGTGAAAGCCTCTCCGGGCAGCTATAAGGAAACCAGCAAGTTCTCCATTCCTCACTCGGGTGATCGTCCCAGCTGGTCACACCCGGTGATAGTCAATGGCAAGCTCTACCTTCGCGAAGGTGATCATATTCTGTGCTATGATGTGAAGGCGAAGTAACAGGATTTTATTCTGCCAGACAGGGTTTCCTGGAAAGGGAATCCTGTTTTTGTTTAGTGTGTTGCAAGTAGTAGAGAGATCCTAATGCTGCCATCATTGCTATGGGCACGAGGCTCACCTGTGTTGCTACATACAGCGGAGCGATCATCGCAGAGACGTAGATGAGTACGATGGGTTTCAGTACTCGAGTATCGTCTTGGTAATGGACCAACAAACTGGCGACGGCAACCAGTAAATAGGCCAGATCATACGTGAGCAGATGTGGGGCACAGTTCAAGGTAAAAAGAATGGCAGCTGCATATTCATACGGTGTGCGGCGCAATTTCCAAAGACAAAAGCCACTCGCAAAAGCAACGATGACCTGAGTAAGCATGGCATAACGAACAAACTCATTGCCGAACAGCGTGGTAAGGATACGAGTGATGCCATGCTGATGATCAGGAGAAATGGTGTAGAGGGAATACCATGCTGAAGCAAGTCTAGTGTCTAACACATATTGAATGAGTACCTCATGTCCCAGGAGGCCCACAACTAAGCCGAGTTGACATAATCCACCAAATGCGACTCCTGACAGAGTTCGCCAATCCCCCCGTAAGATAAGCCAAAAGTAGATGCCAATCGCGATTTGTGGCTTGAGCGAGAGCAAAGAGAACACGAGCCCAGCGAAAGTGTAGCGTTGTTGGCGATGCAATGCGAAGCCGACTACAAAGGCAACTAGAAGCACCGCAGAGATTTGTCCATTCCAGAAAGTGTTGATGACGGGATAGAAACCCAGCACGCCTAGCCAGGCGGTGAGGAGCCAGGATGCCTGCAGGTTGCTTTCTGGTGCCATGGACAGCAACCTCTGTATCTGTTTGACGATCAGCCACGCAGAAAGAACGATACAACAGAACTGGACAAGCCACCACCATTCAATCGCTCGTGGATAGGGCAAGTGGCTTAGTGGTGAAAAGAGAATTGCGCAGTGTGGCGGATAGATTGAGAGGTACGGTGGGTTCTTTTCCGTAACAGGGCTCATGCTTTTCTGCAATTCAAGAAAGCGCTCTTGATTGTAAAGCAGATCAGGGCGTCTTTCTACAACCCAGTGCCCGGCAAGATAGAACTGTAGAAAATCACGGCCACGTATGCGATCCTGTCGATCTGTTACACCATCAGTTGATTCGAGATACAGGAACAGTCCAGTCTGCAAAGCTAGAAAGGCGCCTAGAAAGAAGTTCAAATGCCGAGGAGTAAGCCAACTAGTCATGAGAAACGGAAGTTAAATAGTAGCATGAAATTTTATGATGAAAATATTATGAGAGTTATTCGGAGTTTTTTCTTGCACTAGGCTGATTTTAACCTAGTCTTGAAGGCTGATCGCCTGTCTCGTTTTCACCTTGGAGGTTCACCATGTTACAGTCAGTAGTTCGTTTCCTGAAGAACGAAGATGGTCCAACAGCTGTTGAATACGCTGTGATGTTGGCTCTCATCATTGTTCTATGCATTGTTGTCATCCGTCAAGTAGGTACCAGTGCATCGGCCACCTTTAGCACAGCCGATTCTGCTATCTCCTAATAAATCGTATTTTGCAAGAAGGCCTGGCGTTCCAACGTCAGGCTTTCTTTGATTTCAGTTGTCATCCGCGTTTTATGCCAACATAAATATTTCCATCGTCGATTAGTGCGTACTCCGGTTCAGCAAGAGGACCTGATGCGGCAGACTCGGCAATAAGTTGAATGGCTCCTCGATCTCGCAGCAGCAGGATGCCGTGATGATACTCTGGGATGGTGAGGTCACGAAAGCCTGCCTGCTCCATGGCATGAAAGAGATCTGGCAGAGTGTATTCCGGTTGTTTGGTATCCAGACAAACCAGTGTTTCAACCTGCCAGGGTTCCAGCGATTCACGCTCGGGTGTCTGGTGGACACGGCGAAGCGCTGCTTCAGTGCGTTCGATGAGTTTGGCAAGTGCCGTGCCTTGTTGTTCCAGAAAGTTCAGCGATCGAAGACGAAACGCAGCGAACTGGGCATCAATTTCTGCCAGCCAGCGAGGCATGGCTTGTTGATGATGCTGCAACTGTACCAGAAGCTCTTCCAGTACCGGTTTCGGATCGAGATGTTCCTTGAGATAGGCTTCACCACGCGGGGTGAGCCGAACCATCTCCGCTTTTCCATCGGTACGAAGCAATTCGAGATAACCAGCTTGCAGGGCATACTGGGCAGCGTCACCAGCGGGGCCTGTCTTGGAAGTGAAAAGCCCGGGGTTCTTCCCCACCTTATACAGGGCGATCCCTTCCGGGTGCAGTCCGGCTTCCTTGCATGCTGCGATGATCAGGTCTGATGCTGGTTCCATACCCCCATGATGACGTGGAGGCCAATGTCGTCAAGAGGAGCTTGACTGCTCTCGATACGCATTCCAGATGGCTTCCAGTGCCTCGGCTGCTCCCAGACGCAATTGGACATTGGCGTACGAACTTACGTCCGTAGCTGTGGGATTAATCTCGATCACTGGCTTATGAAGTCGGTAAGCCTGCATCACCGGGCTAACGATATAGGGAAAGATGCTCGAGGTGCCGATGCTGAAGACCAGATCGAAGCCCTGCTGCATCTGGTCTTCGTAGAGTGCAGTTTGCGTCATCGGTAACATTTCACCAAAGAGGATGACGTTGGGCCGGAGAATGCTTTGACACTCCGGGCACCGAGGTGGCAACGTGAAACCTGCATAGTCGCTCACCTCGGTAGAGTAGGGGCACCGTGTGCAGCGTATGCCATGCAGATCGCCATGAATATCGATGACGTTCCTGCTGCCAGCCTGGCGGTGAAAGCCATCCACGTTTTGTGTCAGCACCCAGACCCGTTCAAAGTAGGCTTCCATTTCAGCAATCACAACATGGCCTCGATTGGGCTGAGCACCACGGCACGCCTTTTCAATCTGCAGTAGATACTTCCAGGTCAGTTCAGGGCGAGTGGCCAGTGTTCTGCCAGAGAGCAGTTGTTCGATAGGCAGGTTCTCTTCAGCGGAGGTGTCGTTATAAAGGCCACCGATCCCGCGATAGGTGGGCAGGCCTGAGTCTGCCGAGATGCCTGCTCCGGTGATGAAGAGAATACTATCACTCTGAGACAGCAGCCTGGCTGCTTCGTGGACAAGTCGTTCATTCTCTTTAGTCAGACTGGGCATCTTATTCCTGCTTTTCGATGACAGCTTTGACACCCATGGCAGTGATGGCTTTCAGCAAAGCATCGGCTTTGGCTTTGGGTAGGTCTTCAGCTAATGGTTTGCCGGGTGTTTGATTAATCCGGTCCCGGGCGGCGACGACCTCCATCCCCAGGATATCTTTCATGGGCTTGAAGAGTTGCTGCGGGCGATTGAATTTAACACGAATGACCACACGATAGCGATCGATCTCTTCTGCCAGCAACCGGGCAAGATCATCACGCTGATCTTTAGTCAGCACTGCAGCCAGCTTGCTGTCACGTTCGGTTTCCAGATCAGCAATCATGGCTGCATATTCAGTGTTGAGTTTTTTCAACTCGGCCTGCTGTTCAGGCTTCAGATCCTTGAGTTTCGGGAGGAGCTTCGATATCGAAGGCTTGGCAGGGGGTTCGTTCCTGGGCGGATCAGGTTTTGTCTCGTTCTTGCCAGGCGGTTGAAGGAGCAGGCAGATGACAAGCAGTAACGACATGGTTCACTCCGCAGTTGCAATACTAGTATAACACCGCCAGCGCCATTTTAGCCCCGGCAATGATCAACACCAGCGCTAAGAGTCGACGAAGCAGCAGCGGGCTGCCATGCCGGGTGCCGTACCAGGCGCCGAGCCAGCCGAAACCAGCCACCAGGATCATCCACACGGGAAGCAACTCAGGCAAGTTGACGGCACCGTTCTGCTTCTGCCACCACCCGAAGAGGGCAGCGGGGGAATTGGCGAGAATGAATGCGACAGAGATACCAGCAGCCTGGCGAGGCGATGACCAGCCACCCAGCACCAGAAGTGGTGTGAGGAAGATGCCTCCCCCCGTACCGGTGAGACCGGAGAGGAAGCCGAGGATGCCTCCAATGAACAGTAGCCAGGCGGGTTGGAGCGTGTGTGAAAACGCACTCTGGGAACTGACATCTTTCGGTTCAGTTGACTTCATCCAGAGACGAATAGCTGCCAGCCAGAGGATCATCGCTACTGCCAGGTAGTACCAGCCTGTAGTAAGCTTGAAATAGCCTCCGAGAGTCGCCATCGGGATGGATGCAGCAACGAGCCAGAGCCATCGCTTCCAATCGATGTAACCTGCCCGGGCAAACTGGTACGTGCCGATGCTAGCTACGATCAGATTGAGGAACAGTGCAGTAGGCTTCATCACTTCTGCGGAGATGCCCATCAATCCCATCGCTGCCTGATAGCCTGACGACCCGGCATGCCCGACCGACGAGTAGAGCAGGGCCATCAAGGCGATCAGGATCGACAGAAAAATGTCAGTCACGGTCATCGATGCAGCACCTTGGTACAGTCCATATCTTACCGAGTATGGCACGCTACTCCATTGGTATTGATCTCGGCACCACGAACTGCGCCATCGCTGCAGTGGAAATGGTCAAACGCAAGAACGATGTCGTTCCGCAGCTGCTTGAGCAACTTGTCGCACCCGGAGAGGTGGCGTTGCGTCCGCTGTTGCCATCGTTCCTGTATCTTCCCAGCGAGCATGAATTGCCTGCAGGTTCAATGGCATTGCCCTGGGATCCGGATCGCAACTATCTCGTGGGCGAAGCAGCCCGTAACTGGGGAGCCAAGGTTGCAGGGCGATTGGTGAGTTCGGCTAAGAGCTGGCTCTGCCATGATGGTGTGGATCGCCAGGCGAATATTCTGCCCTGGGGAGCACCATCGGATGTTCCCAAGGTCTCTGCTGTCGATGCCTCGACTCGGTATCTGCAACATCTGGCCCAGGCTTGGAACTACTCACAGCGAGATCAGAAGAATCCCGCTCGACTGGAAGAACAATCGATCACGCTCACGGTTCCTGCGTCTTTTGATGATGTCGCTCGGCAACTCACAGCGGAAGCAGCCCGACGAGCGGGCTTCTTGAACGTCACCTTGCTCGAAGAGCCACAAGCTGCTTTCTATGCCTGGATCGCCCAGGCGGAACGAGATCGTCGCCGTAAGCAACCGCTGCAGGAAGGCATGACCTGCCTCGTTGCTGATATTGGTGGAGGCACCACGGATTTCAGCCTGATCGACTGCCAGGCCGAGGAGGGCACACTGGGGTTTACCCGTCGGGCGGTAGGCGATCACCTGCTGCTCGGTGGCGATAACATGGATCTCGCCTTGGCCCATCGGCTGGAAGAAAAGCTGGGTGTGGGTAAGCTCGATGCAGGTCGCTTCGCTCAGCTCACCCAAGCGTGCCGGGCTGCCAAGGAGGTATTGCTTGGTGATGCTCCGCCGATGGAATGCCCGGTGACCATCATGGGGCGTGGTCGTTCGGTAGTGGCATCATCACTGACAACAACGCTCACCAGGCAGGAAGTCGAAGAACTCATCATCGACGGGTTTTTCCCGCTCGTTCCTTTTGAGAGCGAACCGCAGCGAGCGAAGACGACAGGCATCCATGAGATGGGGCTGCCTTTCGTCAGTGATGCTGCCATCAGCAGACATCTGGCCAGCTTCCTGCGCCAGCATGATGTCTCGCCAGCGAATCCACCAGCAGCGCTCCTCTTCAATGGAGGTGTCTTTACTCCGGAACTGTTACGTCAACGATTTGTCAACCTTCTCCAGCAGTGGTTTGGTCCCACGTGGGAGCCGCTAGTGCTCACCACCCCGTCACTGGATCTGGCAGTTGCCATCGGGGCAGCATACTACGGCAGACAGCGACAATATGGCGGTAAGGCGATCGCGGGCGGACTGGCACGGTCGTACTACATCGCCATCGCTTCGCCGAGCGATACGGCAGCTTCCCAGCAGATGCTTTGCGTAGTTCCACAACATATGGAAGAAACACAGACCATCGAATTGAAGGAACCAGTGCTGGAACTCTCACTAGGTCAGCCTGTGCAGTTTCCGCTCTTTACCTCCACGGTGCGCGAAAAAGATCAAGCGGGTCAATTGTTGACGGTGCCTTCCTCCCAGTTGCTCAAGCTGGCTCCACTGCAAACGGTGCTGCGCGGCGGCAAGCGGGCTGGCATCAAAGGCGTTCCCGTGACGGTGACCAGTACGTTGACTCCTGTAGGAACGTTGGAGATTTCGCTTGTTGCTCAGAATAGTCCACATCGCTGGCGGTTGGAGTTCAACACTCGCGATGCTGTGACTCAGGATGCAGAGCGAACAACAGAGGCGAACGACGCTGCCATTGCTCATCCGTTGCCGGAACAGTCGTTTCCGGAAGATAACATTGAAGCAGCTTTGGCTGAGTTGAAGCTGGTGTTTGCTCAGTCACAGGAAGAACCTGCCAAGCAGTTGACCAAGATCTGGGAGAAACTGCTGGAGGCATCGCGGCGGGATTGGCCATCATCTCTTTGTCGTCGGCTGGGAGATGGATTGCTCGAATGTGCTGATCAGCGACGCAGGAGTTTGTCACACCTCGCCCGCTGGTACCATCTGACGGGTTACTGCCTGCGACCCGGTTTCGGTGACGCTCGTGATCGTTTTCGGGTCGATCAGCTTTGGAAAATGCTGTGTGCTCCTGGTCGAGCTTCCAGTGATGGAGGAGCAGACTTCTGGATTCTCTGGCGAAGACTGAGCGGGGGGCTGCCCGCAAATCTGCAGATGACCATGCTCGACAGGCTTCGTCCGGTGCTGCTCCCCGGCAAAGCTCCAGCGGTGAAGCCCAACAACAATGAACTGGCAGAGATGTGGCGAGCAGCGGCCAGTCTGGAGCGCCTGGAACCGAAAGTGAAGAGTCTGCTCGCCGAACCGCTCCTAAAGCAATATCGCCGACCACCGGTACAGCACTATGCTCCCTGGGCCCTGGCTCGGTTAGGCGCCCGGTCGCTGCTGTATGCCCCCATCAATCACATTGTTTCCTCTGAGACGGTGAGCCGTTGGATTGAACAGTTATTGCCTTATCAACCCAGCCATGATTCTGACCGACGAAGTTGGCTCTGGACGCTGACGACCCTGAGCCGTCGCATCGGCGTCCGTGGGCTGGATATTGAAGAGCATCTGCGGTCGCAGGTGGTACAGGTGCTGGAGCGAGAGCACGCGCCTTCCAGATACATCCATCTAGTGAAAGAGGTCACCCAACTGGAACGGGATGAAGAACAGCAGATGTTTGGTGATGATCTGCCTTTGGGCCTGAAACTGCTTGTAGATAATAGTTAACAGCAGAGGCAAGGGTATCCCTGCGTTAAGATAGCGAAGCTACGACTTCGTCTTGAGCCATTTTTGCTTCCACAGTATAAGGCAACGGTGATGAATCTGCATGGAGGCAGTGCAATGTCTATTCAGAAGTTCTCGTTCGCCATACTGGGTGTCGGGTGTGCCAGTCTGCTGGCGATGGCGCAGCCGCCCAGCCCGGACAAAGATGTCGTGGCTATGGTGAATGATGTGCCGATCACTCGCCAGCAACTGGCGGATGAATTGATCGCACGCAAGGGCAGAGCTCAGCTGGAAGCCCTGGTACACCGCACGCTCATCGAGCAGACCTGCAAGAGCAAAAACATTGTGGTCACCGATCGTGAGGTGCAGGAAGAACTCGTCTCCGAGATGAAAGCCTCTGCCTCGGCGAACCTGCTCGACTTTGAGAAGTCGATGCTCAGCCCCCGGAAGACATCGCTTTTCGAATATCGTGAAGATGTCATTCGACCCCGTCTCATGATCCAGAAGCTGGCCGAATCGCAACTGGCGCTCACGGAGGAAGACCTCAAGCGTGAGTTTGCCAGCAAGTTTGGCCCCAAGGTGGCGATTCGCATCATCACCTTCAAGGATTCAAATATCGCCAAGAAGACCTGGTCGGAGATCGGCAACAAGCCTGAGATGTTCATCCGCTACGCCAAGATGCAGGAGAACGTCGATCTGGCTGCCAGTGCCGGTCTGCTCGCCCCGTTTGGCAGGCATACCACCCACGACAATATCGAGCAGCGTGCTTTCGAACTGAAGGAAGGTGAGATCAGCGAGGTGCTGCAGACAGCGCAAAAGGGCTATGTGATCATCATGAAGGAGCACGATCTTCCTGCCCAGGCCAATGTCAACTTCGAAGAGAAGAAGGAATATCTCCGACATTCAGCCATGGAGAAGAAGCGTCAGAACGAAGTACCCAGGATCGTGGCAGAGATCAAAAACCAGGCCAGCACAAAGATCAAGATGTATCTCGATACTACCAGCGATCCAGCCAAGGCGCTTGAGAAGTATCGCGATTCATCTGAGAAGGCGACTAACCGCTAAGCCTTGCTGATCATGTTCAAGCGTCGTCCTTGCTGCAAAACCAGGACGACGCTTTTGTGTTAAAACACTCGCTAGTACGGTGCCAACCCGCCTGCATAGTTCGCAAAGCGCATGTGAGGCTTGATGTGGGCCAGGGTGATCTTCCCTGTCGGGCCGTTGCGTTGTTTAGCCACAATCACTTCCAGGATGCCATCGGCATCAAGACCGGTCTGCGGATCCTTGGGCCGGTGCAACAGCATCACCGTATCGGCATCCTGTTCGATGGAACCTGATTCACGAAGATCCGAGAGACGTGGTTCAGCTTCGGTGCGGTTCTCCACGCCTCGGTTGAGCTGAGCACAGGCAATCACCGGTATCTTTAGTTCCTTCGCGAGGAACTTCATTCGCCGAGAGATGTTAGCCACCTGTTCCTGTCGGCTATCCTTGCGATTGTCTGGTTCGACGAGCTGGAGGTAGTCCACCACGATGAGCTTGATATCGTGCTTGAGTTTGAGTCGACGGGCGTTGGCGGCGATGCGGATCATGTTCTGGCCGGGCGAGTCGTCGATATAAATCTTCGATTGACTGAGACGGGCACCTGCATCGCCAATAAGCCGCTGTTCATCGGTGCTCAGATGTCCTTTTCGCAGCTTCTGACTATCGACCTTGGCTTCACAACAGAGGAGACGTTCAGCGAGTTCGATTCGCGACTGTTCCAGCGAAGCGTAGAACACTGGCATGTCGTAGTCGACAGCGACGTTCCGCATGATGTTGAGTGTAATGGCCGTCTTACCGACGGAAGGACGGGCCGCGATGATGATGAGTTCCGAATCCTGCAGACCTGCGGTGATGTTATCCAGATCGACATAGCCTGAGGGCAATCCACTGACATCGCCGGAACCTTCCCGCTTGGCTCGCATGTCCATGCGGTCGAAGGCTTCGTGGACAGCTTCCTTCATGGAAATGGTTTCGCCCGCCACGCCCCACTCAGCAATGCCCATGATCTTGCGTTCGGCCTGCTCCAGCAGTTCAGTCGCAGGGGCGATCTGGTCGGAAGCATCACGGGCAATGTCGGTACCGGTGTAGATCAGGTAGCGGATGATGGCCTTGTCGCGAACGATCTGAGCGTAATAAGTCGCATTGGCAGCGGTGGGGGTCTCATCGTAGACCTGGGCCAGGTACTGGTAGCCACCGACATCCTGGATTTCACCCGTGGCATGCAGCTCGTTGCTGAGGATGACGAGATCGACAGACTGCGTCACGCCATGCAGCTTGTTGATGGCTTTGTAAATGCGACGATGGGCATCGGAATAGAAGTTTTCGTCGGTATGTTCCGGACGAAGGACAAGCTGCACGTCGGGGATGACGCGGGAATCACGGAGCATGCTGCCGAGCACGCACCGTTCCGCTTCCAGAGAGTGCGGAGGAACCCGGGTAGCCATCAGGGCATTTGGTTCGGCCATCGCATCCTCCTTGAACGGAAAAGTACAGGGAAGGAAGTGTATGGCGAACTCTCGGGATGCCAAGAGG
>CAYPJB010000074.1:11639-14221 GCA_964410845.1 uncultured Bacteroidales bacterium
TTCTCCGCATCCACTCGGGTATTACGTTTGATCGTCTCAGCCAGCATCTTTCGATAGACATCGGCCACGCTGGTCATACGTAAGCGTTCATGAACTTCCACCAGTTGCTGCTGAAGTGGAATATCGTTGACAGCATCACGGTGCTGGATGGCGATCATGAAGTCAGAACGAGCTTCCTCGAAGCGCCCCATCTTCATGTAGACCGTTCCGCGGGTGCCGTGATACTTCGGCTTGTTCGAATCATCCGGTGCAGTACGGGCGATGACCTGATTAATCAGCGATTCAGCACGGATCAAGTCTGGCTGCAACCTGGTAGCAGTGTTGCCATGCGTGAGAATCCATGCGAAGTTATTCACGATGATCGGGCTGTTAGGGTTCAGCTTGTACGCCAGCGACCATTCTGCTTCCGCTTCAGCAGTTTTGCCTTCACTGTACAACTTGTGCCCCAGGTAGAGGTGCAGGTAGGCATTGTTGCCTTTCAGTGCCGTCAGTACGCGATGAGCGCGATCGCGTTCGGGAGAATCGTTGCCCGTAGGCTTCATGAAATCGACAAAGGCAGACAAGGCCTGGATATTGCGATCATCCCATTCCAGTGCATTGATCACGCAATCGAGTTTGAGCCGTTCGCGGTCGGGAGTCTGTGGCAGTGTGAAGAGCTTGTAGTACCATTGCAGATAGCAATTTGACAATTCAGTGCGGAAGAACTCCGACTTCCTCATTGCATAGGCATTGGTCAGCACCTTGATGGCAGACTGGAAATCATCGAGTTGCATGTAGGCACGGGCCAGAGTCATGCGGAAACGGATGTCGTCGATCTCACCCTGGGCATTGGTCTTGAGGTAGTCAATCAGGGGATCGATATAGAGATTGGCTTGGGCCTGGTTGCCTTGCGCTTTGTAAATCTTGGCCAAGGTCAGGCGGGCATCGACATCCTGCGGATCACTCTTGAGCAAAGGCGGAATGGCTTCGTCGTTGCGGCCCCGCATCCAGAGCAAGATGCCCAGCAGGCCGTTGGCCCGCTTGTTCTCCGGCTGCTTCTTCAGTGCGCGCCGAAGGTGCTTCTCCATCAGGTCAAGATCTTCTTTGGTGCGCTTGCTGGTCTGGAAGATCATCTGCGCTTTTTGAATGTGGGCATCGGTGTACCCTTCGTCGTTGTCCGGATTGGATAGCTCGGCCAGTAGCGCGCGCGAACGCTGATACTGTTGTAACTCCAGGGAAAGCTGGCCCAGGTTGAATTGCGTTTCCAGTCGACTGGGATCACCCACGTACTGAAGTTGCATGAGTCGTTCGTAACACAGTTGCGCACGCTGACGGTCGCCACGCAATCGGGCATCGAGCGCCTGCCGTTTATAAAGTTCCTGCAGGCCATCATCAGCACGAAGCATGGTGTAGGCAGTTACCACCAGGATGAAAATAATACCTGCCAGGGCGGGCAGCCCCTGAATGAGGTAACGGAAATTGCGAATCTGCCACCACGCCACCATCACCGACCAGGCTTGTTGCAACAACCAGCCGATGACGATGAACGGATAGCGAACGCCCCACCAGAGCTTCTCGAAGAAGCCACCGATCTGTCGGGTGACCCAGCGGAAGTCGAAGAGCCTGGCAACGAATTGCTTGAATTTCCACCACCGGTAGCTGATGCCATCCATCAGATTCCAGAGAGGAGCAGCCCAGCCGCGATGGTGTCGATTGCGACGAGGAGGTAGCATTATTGTTTTCCTCCTTGATTGATGCCGAGATACGCCTGGGTCACCCGGTTGCGGGTATTCAGGAAGAGTTGTCGAAGGTTTTCTGAATCAGCACTGTTGATCATGCTGTAGGCCTGGGCGAATACCTGCACCTGGTAACGGATGTCAGTCTGCTTCCGCTGCAGCATTTCACGCAGTCGCCGTACTCGATTCTGCAAGGCATTCTCCGACGCACGGAAGCGAGGTATCTGCACTTTGCCATACTCATCCACCATGCTGAAGTAGAGCACGGCATGCTGACCGTCTGGCTTGCGGAACGTTGCCCGGACGTAATAGTCCTTCTCACCATTAGGCAAATCGGTAGTGATGAGGTCATCATCCAGTCGCTGCCAGCCTGCTGCGGTGTAACAGATCGTCAAATCATGACCGGCACGGAATGGGTAATCGACCGAGAAGCTGATCGGTTGATCCATGTTGGCACTGCGGTAATACCACGTGCGTGAGAAGCGGCCGAGTTTGTCGTCCACGGGCCGCTCATCGGGTATCAGGAAACTCACCCGTTCCCAGGAATGGGAGGCGCCGGCGGCACTGGTGTCAATGCGGCCAGGCATCATCGGTTCAGTGAGCTTATTCAAACTGTCCACCAGTTTGGCGTCCGAAGGTGCTGCCACCTCGATCAAACCCAGCCCGGCCAATCCAAAATTGGTGACACACAGAAGAAGGGCTATGGCCATGATCGGCTTGGCATACACCCACGTCACGGAAAGACCCGGCCAACGGGTCGTTCCCAAGTCGATCTTCTTCCTCTGTGATTCCATCATCCTGCTCAGAACCATGCGACCCTTGCGGAAGAGAGCCATGAACGAATAGGTCGATTCAAACAGGAAGCAG
>CAYPJB010000075.1:0-14147 GCA_964410845.1 uncultured Bacteroidales bacterium
GAATAGGCGATCCCAGCCAGCCCCAGCAGTTGGAGCAGCAGCAGGAAGTTCTTCTTGAGCCACTGGAACAGACTGTTGACGTGCAGGTCTTCGATGCTCTTCTTCCAGAGAAAGGTACTTGAGACGGTAAGACTTTGTCGGCGAAGCTTGAGAAAATAGAGAAGCAGCAGGGCGACAGCGAGGCCCAGCATGCCCCACCAGAACGAGAAGGGCAACGGCGTAGGGAAGGTGATACCCCAGTTGATTTCCAGATACTCGCGCAGACTGGTAAGAGCTAACGCCAGCGCCATCCCGGCGAGAATCAGAATGACAAGTCCCGCTGAGAAGCCTACCCAGCCAAGAAGGTTTCCGATATCGCGTTTGTCTGGTGTTGGGCGCGTAGGGGTGCTCATTGATTAAGCTTACCCGCTGGAGAGGAGGAATGCACGGAGGAAATGAGCAGAGTTTACTTCATCACTGCAGGTCTAGTGCACATCACCTTGTGAAGCATGCACAGCCTTGCTACTCGCCTCGCAGTGATGGTATCAACGGTGAACTTAACGCCAGTCGTAGCCCAGCCAGGCTGGAGAGGAAAGCAACGACGGGAACGAGCAGTACCACCAGCAAAAGCCAAAACGCCAGCTGCCAGGCGGCTCCCGTGGTGAGGAGTGGCACTACCACGAACAAGGCGGCCGCACATCCGATGGCAATGCCGAGCATCGTCAGCCAGGCGACTTCACTGAGGATGGTGGTAGCCAGTTGCTTGCGAGTAAAGCCGACGGCCTGGAGCAGGGCCATCTCGCTTTGGCGTTCCTGCACATTACGAAGAATGACGAGGGCAAGACCTGCGGTGCCGAGCAACAGGCCGAGACCGCCGAGAGCCTGGAAGGTACCGATGTAGGTGTTCTCGACAGCATGGAAAGCAGCGAGTTTGCTGGCAGTGGTCTCGACCACCATGCCATGACTTTCGCCGAAGACGAGTTCGAGAGCGGTACGAATGTTAGCCTGATTCTCAGGTTGTACTTCGATGAGAAAGTAGCGGTAACCTGCTTCGCTGGGGTAAAGCTGGCGGAACTGGTTCTCGCTGACGAGCAGTTCACTCTGGAAGATCGATCCGTTGATCATACCAGTGAAGAAACCTTGGCGAGGCTGTTCGGTTTCATCCTGAATGGTGATCTTGTCTCGGAGTTGTTTCTGCATCACCCATTGTGCGGTGTGATCATCCAGGAAGAGATTCAAGTCGCTGCTGGTCTGCAAGTACTTCCAGGGGTTATTTCGAATGGTCTCATCCATGGAGAAGACCCCAAGGGTGACATCGAAGCCACCCCGTTCCGTGAAGGTGGAGCCAGCCCCCAGGATGCGGGGCTTCGTGGGTTGGTAGAGGTTCAGACAAGAAACATCATCACCGCTACGAAGGCGAAGGCCTACCCAAGGCAGATTAACAAGCGGTGCAACCTTGTCTTTCACTTCATCGTAACGGTCGCCCAGCAGCAGTTTCCAATCGTCAAGTGAACGAGGCACGCTGCGAAGGGGAACATCCGTCTCGGCAAGGAGAGTATAGCCTCCGGTGCCAGAGGTTTTGTCAGTGGTGTTGACCTTGCCTTTACGGAAGGCACCGACAGCAACCACAAGAAAGCAGCCTGCCGCAAGCAAGGCGATGGTCGAGAGACTGCGGCTCGGTGACCGACTGAGGTTGAGTTGACCCAGGTTCCAGAGTGAAGCGTTTTCCGTTAACGTTCGATGGTTGGTACCTCGCAGATACTGGCTCACCCAGAGGATGGCAGCAAAGAGGAAAAGAAACCCGGCACCAAAGAAACAGCCCGGCTGCTGGGCGAGAGGCAGAGTGGCCCCGAAACCCAGAAGGCCCAAAGCGAGCACGATCAAGATAATCGGAACCGAGCGCCGCCATAGTCGCATGGGAGTCATTCCCATCGTGGGCAATTCAGTGCGGCCGGCCAGCAGCATCGGGGCGGGGAGTTTCATCAGGCTTCTTAGTGAAAGGACCATGGCCAAGCCTGCAATGAGAATGCTGGCGATGGCTCCGATGATCAGCGTTGTCGGAGTGAAGTAGAGTCGAAGTGAATCGCTGGCGAGCAGCCCGCCCCAGCCATACCGAAGACCACTAATCATGAGCCAGGCATAGCCGAGCGCGAGGGGGATGCCGAGCAAGGCACCGGCGATGGCTAGGAGTAGACCTTCGCTGAGTGCGGTGCGACGGACCATCTTTACGGGCCAACCGGTGGCGAGGAGCAGCCCCAGTTCCTTCGCTCGACGTTCCAATCTGAGTCGAAAAAGCAGTGCAACGAGGAGAGCAGCAGCGACGATAAGGAACAGGCTGAAGCCCGCGAACAGGCCACCAAACATATTCGTGGTGCCCCCCGAGGTGGCAGATTGCAATCCTTGTTCCTTGAGATTCTGCCAGCTGAGGCCAAGGTCACTAGGCTTCAACCAGGATTTCAGTTTGGATTGCAGTTCATTCAACTCTGCATCAGTGAATGGTTGCTTGCCCGGTTTCGTGATGCGGATCGACGTGGCGTCGCCAAACCGGCTGCTGAACAGTTTCTTCGCAGTGTTCGGATGAATGAAGAGCTTTGGCGTCGCACGATATTGCTTATAGTAGTCTTCATCACGTTTCCGAACCCACTCACGGTGCCATTGCTCAGGGGGGAATGGTGGTTTCCACTCGGCAAGGGTCCCCTTCATTCCTGGGAAATCAGGCGTCCAACTGCGGTCTGCCGATTCACCACTGATCGGCACCACTCGTTCCACCTTGAAGTCGTGTTCCTTCTCGATCAGGCGATGGCCATCAGTCTCGACAAAGTATTCGATGCGGATCAACTTTACATTCTGACCAAGATCTTGAGCAATGAAATCATTAACGACGACTGTGTCTTCCGCAATCTCCTTGCCCAGGAGCGAGGCGACACCCACGATGGTCGAATAGGGGACAAACTCCTTGGATGGCTTACCATCATCGAGGCGGAAGATACGGTTAGCGAGATATGTCAGTGTCGGGGTAGCCTGGTAGTTGCTACCTGACAGGTTCTTCGTGACAGTCTCCACGACTTTCGGTTCCACCAGCAGCCGTCGGCTGCTCAGCACCGCAGCATTCTTTTCGGCATTAGGTTGCAAGCTGAAGCCGAGATCATCGAGAGTAATCTGTTGGTTAAGCGTATCCTGCCAATCGCTGGCAGCAGTAGTCAGCATGATGTTGGCAGAACCTGGTAGTTGCTGTTGATCTTCCGCTAGGCGGCGCTGCAACGATTCGAGTTTGACATAAAGGATGAGTGGTTCGCTTTGCATCGGCTGGAGCGTGAACCGTCCAGGACCTTGATTAGGGATAATTCCTGCAAGCCTGGCGGTCTCCAGGACGAGCGCATCATCGCTGCTTCGCTGGCCAAGCACCGATTCGCTCGGAATACTGGTGGGCTTCTCCATCCGTACTTCCAGGCCATCTGCCGGCTGTATCTGTAGCACATCAGCTAGGGCTTGATTGATCAACACTCCATCAGCAAGTGAACGAGGGCTGGCATCAAACAGTTTCCAGAAACGATCATCGATTCCCACGATCTGCACCCGCCCGGCCCGGCTCAACAATTGGCTGCCATCGGCAGAACGTCGCAGCACGGTGCCACGGAGGATAATGGCCGGGACGACATTGCTCCCCAATCGATCCGCCAGTTTCGCCGGGAAGAAGCGATCTGCAACCAGTGCCGCTTCGACATTGCCCAGACGATCGAGCGTCAGTTGTTTGAGGCTGCCCTTGAGCGAATCACCCAGGAGTAGCGCTCCAGTGAGGACAGCTGTGCCGATCGCTACGCCCACTATGACGAGCAGATTGGCGGTCAGGTAATGACGCAAGTTGTGGAGGATGAATGAGAAGTTTGTCATGGAGTATCGATGCGATGATGAAGATGATGACTGTATTCTAGGAGTCTATTGACATGCAGATGGTACGGTTCGTTTCCGAGCCTGGTTGTTTTACGTGAATCGCAGTGCAGCCTGAAAGCAGTTTGTTATGATGCAAGCTCATGCGTCCTGTACATCTGGCGGAATTCCATGCAGCTGAATGTCATCTGCTTTGCCCTGATCTTGTCTTGCCTGACATCCAGCTTGCAGGCTCAATCGCCTTTCGCCTTCACTCGTCCCCCCGAATCATTCCAGTTTGTTTCTCCTGTGGTGCATCGCGGGTTTGCTCGCATCGCTCCGGAGAATACGCTGCCTGCCTTTCAGGCTTGCATCTCCGATTTCATCCCCTGGGCGGAAGTGGATGTTCGGCTGACCAGGGATGGTCAGCACGTGCTGCTGCATGACAGCACACTTCAACGCACCACCAACGGAAAGGGCAACGTCGTTGATTTCACTCTTGAGAATATCGGGAAGTTTGATGCTGGTTCCTGGTTCGCCAAGCGATTTGAAGGCACACAGATACCTTCGTTGAACGAAGCCCTCGTTCACTGTCAGGGAAAGTTGAACCTGTACCTCGATTGCAAAGCAGTACACGCTTCCACGCTGGTGCAGGAGATTCTTCGAACTGGCATGCAGAAGCAGGTAGTCGTTTATGGTTCAGTGGAACTGGCTAAGGAAGTCCGCCGTTTATCACAAGGCAAAGTGGCTGTGATGGTGAAGTGGCAAGCTGAGACTGCCTGGCATCAGTTGCCTGCTTCGGAACGGCCAGATGCGGTGGAGATCGATGCTGAGGATTTCACACCGGAACGTGCCAGATTACTTGAACAGGCAGGGATCCGTCTGTTGATCAATTGTCTGGGCCAGCACCGAGATACCCCGCAGACCTGGCTGCATCTTCTGAAGAGTAACCAGCATTGGATACAGACAGACGATCCTGCAGGATTAGTGATGACTGCAGCACGTCGCCTGTGGCCTGAGTTTCCTGTCAAGATCTCAGCCCATCGCGGAGCCAGTCGCTATGCTCCGGAGAATACCCTCCCAGCTATTCAGGAAGCAGTTCGGTTGGGAATGGACTATGTCGAAATCGATATCCGCACCGCTCAGGACAGTTCACTCTTTCTGCTGCACGATGGCAATCTGCGACGTACGACCACCGGACAGGGACCGATCAAGGCACAGACTGCAGCGCAACTAGCGGGCCTGGATGCAGGTATCTGGTTCAGTAGTCGCTGGAAGCAGACGCCGATGCCCCGCTTCGATGAATCGCTTGCTGCTTTGGGCAAGTCGACGGGAGTGTATCTCGACGCCAAGGATATCGCGCCCCAGGCACTGATTGACAGCATCAACAAGCATCAGCTCTGGGATCGGCATGTCGTTTACCAGTCGCCTGAGTATTTGCTGAAGCTGAAGCAGTTGGATGCACGGATTCGCCTGATGCCAGCGTTGCGATCACATGATGATCTACCACGGATTGCCGCCATGAAACCCTATGCGGTGGATGCTGCCTGGAAGGCACTCTCCAAGGAACTGATCGACGACTGCCACAAGCAAGGCATTCAGGTATTCTCCGATGCTCTCGGCTTCAACGAATCGGTGCCTCAGTACCAGAAGGCCATACGCTGGGGAATTGATGTCATCCAGACCGATCATCCACTGCGAGTCGTCCGTGCGATAGAGGGATTGAAGGAGGGGAAGTGATGAGCTTTGGGCTTGGCAGTGCAGTTACTTACTCATTGCCATGTTGTCTTTAGAACCAAGCCATCTTCCCCAAACCCCCATCACCTCCTGTATTCGACTAGACTCCCCTGCTAAATCGGGTATAGGAGCATGAGTGAAACCTGCCAGGGAGAGTCTGCGCAGGGTGGCTCAGGATGAGCCGAGACTGTCAAGGAGGACACCATGTTCATACGTGGTTTCATAAGCGCGCTTCTACTCGCCTGCATCACCTGGGCTGCGATGGCTCAGGGGCCAGCTAATAACGAACAGCAGATCAAGTACGCTCTGACGAACCGTGAAGGCCCGTACATCATTCACATTGGCAGCTTCCGTGGGGATGAGTCACTGGAATTCGCCACCCGTTTTGCCGAAGAAACTCGAGAGAAGCATCGTTATCAGACTTACATCTTCTCGATGAATGAAGCGGATGCCATCAAGGAACGAGAAGCCTTGCGCCAGGCTCAGCTCAAGATGATCGGCAGCGAGAAGCTCTACAACAGCGACGAGAAGCAAAAGTTCAAGACCGTGCGTGTTGTCAAGGAGTATTCGGTTTTCGTCGGCAGCTATCCGGACATGGAAACGGCACGCATTGAAGCAGTGAAGATCAAGGAATTGCCTCCGCCCACCAGCATCCCCAGTTCGGGGGTTCACCTGTACAAGGAACCCACCACACGTGCCAAGGCAGATCCGGATGCAGGGAAGTATGGCATCTTCGGCATGAGATCTAACGTGCAATCGGAGGAAGGCAAACGCCTGAAGGACGCTGCAGGCAATCCGTATCGTCAGGCATTTGTCGTCTTCAATCCTTTGCGACAAAAACCCACGACGACAGTTACTCAGCAGTCGCCTGTTCCGTTCGATCCAATCTGGAAGGAACTGAACGAAAAAGAGAAATACTCGATCTTCAGTTGTCCGAAAAACTGGACGATTGTAGTGGCGAAATTCTCTGCTCCTTCACCGGTGCAATCCACCATGAGGCCAAGCGTCGTTCAAACCGGCTTCAACCCGGCGCCGAATGATCTGGGCAAAGGTCTCGAACGTGCCGCAGAAACGGCTCGCCAGATTGCCGAGTTGCTGCGAGATGGCGGCAAAGGCTACGATGCCTACGTCTTCCATACTCGTGAATACAGCATTGTGACGGTTGGTGCTTTCGAGCATCGGCTTGATCCCAACATGGAACAGGCCTGGACGATCCTGAAGCAGTTTGCTGAGTCACAGGCAAATACGAACAGTCCGTTCAGTCTGTTGATGCCGCTACCTCAGCCCATGCAGGTGCCAGGCCGACAGATGCCAGCTAATCGCTGATACACTCCGGGGACTGATGTCCCTCGATGCGTGTTCCACACATTTGGGGGACTTACGTATTGCAACACTTTGTGTTACGATGCGGATCATGCCAGCAGGACATCGACTATGACATTTGGTGAAGAGGGAGGAACCGGACTGAGCACCTTGCGGGGACGCGATTACCCCGGAGTTCGCCAGTTCAGCATCTTCCTGGAGAATCGCGTTGGAGCCATGCTTGACCTGGTTCGTCGGCTGGAAGCGTCCAACAACCGTATCGTGGCCATGTCCGTCATGGATTCCGCCGACTGTGCGATTGTCCGGCTGATCCTCAGTGATCCGGAACGTGCCGTCGAAACGCTGCAACAGGCCAAGCATGCCTACCTCGAATGTGATGTATTGCTCGTGCAGCTTCCAGGTGGAAGCGCCCCGGTAGGCACCATCTGCAAGGCATTACTCGCAGCTGAGATCAATATTCACTACGCCTATCCGTTACTGGTAGGCAGCGCCTCGCATCGCCCGGTGCTGGCACTCCATGTAGACGATAACGATACCGGAATCCATACCCTGCAACGGCATGGCTTCACGGTACTCTCAGAACAGGATCTGGAAGCAGACTGATAGCCAGATGTCAATTATCCTCAACACTCGACGAATCATCGATAGAACAAAAATGATGGTAATGCGCCTTTCAGGAAAATGACTTGAATCTCGCTGCCCTTTATGTTTATGCGATCATCGTCGGGTGGATCTTCATCACCGGCATCGGTCTGCCACCGATTCCGGAAGAAGCTGCAGTCGCTGGCCTCGGTGCGTGGATCCATCACAAGCCTGATGCTCTCCTGGTTTTCAGCTGGCTGTTCTGCCTTGGTGCCGTGCTCGGCACGGATCTCTTTCTGTATTCCATCGGTCGATTAGGTGGCCCACGGCTCATGAGCAAAGCCTGGGTGCAGAAAATGCTGAAGCCTGAACGCGTGGCGACTTTCTCTCACAAGTTCCAGGAAAAGGGCGTCTGGTTCATGGTCACGGCCCGACTCATTCCGGGCTGGCGGTCAGCGGTGTTTATCACAGCTGGCGTCATCAAATATCCTGTTGAACGTTTCCTGCTTGCCGATGCTCTGTCTTCCATACCTCTGGTGAGCTTCTTTTTCTTTGCAGGCTACTTTGCAGCAGACTGGATCAATGCCATTATCGCGAACATCCACCGTGCTCAGAACATGTTGCTGCTGATCGTTTTCGTGGGCCTGATCATTGTCGGGATGATTCTCTACCTGCGCTGGATGCGGGCCAAGGAGAAGGAAGAAGCCGTGGAAGAAGCTATCGAGCATCACAAGATGGAAGTAGCAGGTGAGCTGCCAGTCAGTTCCGAGCATCCCTTGGTGCTACATCCCACTGAACCCGCTCCAGTCATTTCAGGGACGGAGAGTCCCGTCCGAACGCAACCGTAGCAGATACTGTTTCCATCGTTCTTCGCACTCAGCCAGGGGCATGCCCACCAGAGCCTCAAAGCGAGCCACCTGATTCGTGTCCGATGAACCAGTCACGTAAGTTGCCAGCGATGGGCTGCCAAGCAGCTTCAATTCTCTTGCCAGGAAGTGTGCCAACGCCCAGCTGGCCTGGTAGTGCCGGTCTGCTTCGAACTGATCGCTGCCATGCCTGACGAGAAACTGATCGAGAGGCGACTGAATCAACTCCCGAATAGTCATGAAACGGCCAGCACGGATGGCATCCTGAATACCGATCAGTCGTTTGTCATCCATTCGACCAACTCGCAACTCTTCGATTTCCACGAAGGCATTTTCAAAAAGCTGTGCCAGGCCTTCGTTGAGCCAGCGGGGTACCGAGTAGCGATCCGCTGGGAATACCCACTGGTCGAGATATGCATGAAACGCTTCATGGTAGAGCAGGGACAGGAAGCTCTCCTGTGCTTTAGCAAAAGCAGACTCATTCTCGCCATCAATGGTTTGCAGTTGCTGCTGCAACTGTTCGAGTTGCCTGGCCAGGATGGAAGGAGTTTGCCCACCATAGTGCCGGGCGATCTTCTTGCGTTGCTCGTTGAGCTCCTTCAGCTTTTGCTGATGGCTCCTTTTCAGAGACTGCAGTTGTTCCTGTTGTTCAGGCAGATCAGTACCGACAATGATCTCCATGTTGCGGGCATCGTAAATCGCTGGACTGAGTAGGGTAATGCCCCTGGATTGCTGATAGCGACGATACTCGGCCATAGTGGAAAAGAGGAAGATACGCAACGGCTTGAGAGGTTGCGTTCGCTTGCCAAGGGTAGCCAGGTAGGCGTGGAACATCGCCTCCAGTCGAACGATGACGAGTTTCATCAATGGCGAGGGAACCGTAGAGAGCAGTTCAAAGTAAGTGCCCTGGTAGAGCTGTGCTTCGGCATTGCCCGTGATCCAGGGCGCGGGCTTCAGAGTCACTGCGTCAATCGCCTGCTCTTCATGCTTCTTGCTCGATTCGAGCTTCTGAATCAACTGTCTGGCGAGCGTACGGCCAGGCTCAGCAGCCTTGATAACACGTGCCACCTCACTGCGTTCATACAGGGTTTCAAATACCAGCGTCCGTACACCGGGCTTCCTGAGCAGAAACTGGAAGCGTATCTGCTGGCCTGTTTCCTCGAGCACGATGCCTTCCACCGTTGCACCATGCATGAGCACCAGTTGATCGAATGCCGGCTTGCCTGTAGCAGGTTCCTGAATCAGCAAGACCAGCAGCAACCAACAGCAGAGCACCATCACCTGGCTCCAATGCAGAAGAGGTGCGATTGTCCACGGATGAAGAGTTTACCTTCTGCTACAGCTGGTGAAGCGAGTACGGCTTCGCCGAGTTTGAGCTTGCCCACCAGTTCAAACTTCTCCGGGTTCGCCTGGAAGCTGGTGACTTCGCCGTCTTCATTACAGACGATGATTTTGCCATCCACCAGAATGGGTGAAGAAGTGAAGTTGCCTGCCAGCCGCTGCGACCAGCGTTCCTTGCCGGTCTGGAGATCGAGACAACTGGCCACTCCTTTGTCTGCGACGAAAAAGAGGTGTCCTTGCTGTTCGAGCAGACAAGTCACATAAGGCACATCGCGCGTCTTCTGCCAGAGGAGAGCGACATCGCGGTTGCCGGTGGTATCCGCACTCGGCAGGCGGAGAGCAATGGTATCGCGGTCGCCACCACCATCACCGCTGGCAACCAGGAGAATATGATTGGCACACAAGAGAGGTGAGCTGACAGCCCGCAGCGGCTTGTTCGCAAAGGGCCAGGGTTTAGTCCAACGGGTTTCACCCGTGCTGGGATCGTATGCGGTGATGCCACCAGTGCTGGCAATGATGATCTCGTCCCCAGCAGGCCCGCTGTGTACGAGTGGCGTGCTGTAGGAAGCCCGGTGAACCTGTCGATCCTTCGACCAGACCTTTTCGCCAGAAACAGCATCAACACAAAAGGCCTCAGCGTGGTTGTCGCCATCGTACGAAACGTAGACCTTGTTCTGATACACGATAGGCGAGTAGCCTGCCCCATGCTGGCTCTGGTGCGGCCCCAATGGCAAATTCCACAGCGGCTGGCCATCACTGCAGGCGTAGGCAGCCAGGTTTACCGATTTGCCATCCCACTGGCAGAGGAAGAGACGCTGACCATCGGTAGCTGCGGTGCCGGAAGCGAGTGAATTCTTGACGTGAGTGTGGGCCTTGCTCTGGTTGGTTACCCGTTGCTGCCATCGGATGCTGCCATCCATGGTCTTGAGACTGAGCACCAGTCGTTCGCTGCCTTTCTTTTCCGAGGATTGCAGGTAGATCGCACCATCATGGATGATGGGCGAAGCGTGACCAACTCCGGGAATAGCTGTTTTCCAGAGGATGGCGTTCTCGTTCCACAGGGTCGGCCAGTGAAACCCGGTGGCCTGGCCAGAGCCGTTGGGACCGCGGAAGCGGGCCCAGGATGTGGTGGCATCGGGTGGGGCAAGCAGCACAGCAACGAGCAAAGTCAGCATGTCAGATCTCAGGAACCAGTGACAATATCATTTCATGGTGACGGGGAAAATGCAACAGGCCACATCGAGTTGATGTGGCCTGCATGAAATCACCGCTGCTTTAGACAGCAGCCTTCACCGCAGCCAGTGCTGCTTCATAGTTCGGTTCCTTGCCTGCTTCGTTGACATACTCGGCATGGACAATCGTGCCATTCTTATCCACGACAAACACAGCTCGCGAGAGCAGCTTCACTTCATCGATCAGCGTACCGGTGGCTACGCCGAAGGAGCGATCCATGTAGTCGGAAAGATTGTGCAACTGATCAATCGTGTGTGCAGTATCGCCACAGAAGCGGTTCATGGCAAAAGGCAGATCGAGACTGACGGTATAGCTGTTGAGCTTACCTGCGAAGGCTGCCAATTCCTTGTTGAACTTCTGGGTCTGTACCGAGCAAACGGGAGTATCCAGGGAAGGTACGACGCTGAACAGCGTGGCCTTCCCCTGGTGAGCATCCTTGAGCGAGACTGCTACAAGGCCTTTGCCCTTTTCGAACTTGTAGACCTTGAAATCGGGAGCCTTGTCGCCCTTCTTGAGTTCGGGGCCAACGAGTGTGAGGGAATGTCCCATCATCGTAAACGCATTTGCACGCTTCTGCATGGTGTGATCCTGGGTGAAATAGAAACGGACTGTCACTGTTGAGTTATAGACAGAAGGCAAGTTTGTCTCCCCTCTCTCTCAGGGGAGAAGGGCATAGTGTGAGGGGGAATATCCCGGATTCCACCTGTTTATTTCACCAATCGTTTCCTCATCTTCCAGAGGAATCGCGGTGCCATGCCGATAGCCAGGCCAATTACGAGACCTGCCACGTGGGCCGTATTGGCGATGTCGCCAAAGACTCCGACCATGCAAAGAACCAGCCATACCATCATGATGACAATGGAATCACGCGGGATGACCAGCCCCGGCTCGGGCGAGTACAAGCTCTTGGCCATCAGGTAGCCGAACAGGGCATAGCAGACACCCGACATACCACCGAAGGGGAGCGCGCCGATGATAACATTTGGCTGCTTCTTACTGAACAGATCCATCAGGTGAAAGTTGAACGTCTCTGGAAAGAAAAACTGCATGAGGTTCGAGAACACTCCCGTCACGACGACGAAAACCAGCAGCCATAACGCCCTTCTTCTGCATTCGATGAGTCCGCTCAGGGTGTAGAGGGCATACATGTTCAGCAGAAGGTGGAGTGTATGCATATGGAGAAAGATGGGCGTAAGGATACGCCAGTACTCTCCACTTTTGATGGCCCGAAGTTGCCGCTCTCTGACCTGTTGCTGCAGATTGGGATCAACAAACCCCTTGATCTCACGTGGAATGATAACGGGATATTGATCGGTGAATGCCAGTTGCATCATATGCTTGGTGTTCGCCCCGAACTCGATGTAAAGCGTAGCAATCACACTGAGAACAATGAGGGCAATCGTGATGGGAACCTTGCCCGGACGAGGACGGCCCCAGAAGTCGTCTGCTTCCTTGTAGAGCGAGGCATACTTCTTGTTGACTTGTTCCTGAAGTTTGCGCAACTCCTTGGCAGGCTTCACAGCGGCCTGGTACTTCACATCCTTGGGTTGGCCACGAAATTCATCCCAGATGATAGTAGCCCGAGCAACATCGTCTTCATCTCTTATCCAGATCTCAGCCTGCCCGGCATCGGGGCGAATCACCGCAGGGATGTCCTGGGTGAGCAGGTAATCGACCAGTACCTGGGCATCATGTTGATCAGCAAGGGTCGCTATTTGACGCATGTAATTTTCACACTAGGGCGGAAAGAGTATGTTACGAGTTAAGAGCAGGCAAAGGCAGGGCAACACCGCCAGCGCAACGTGCTTCACCGCTCTGCGTGAACCAACCATGAACCACCTGCAACTGGCTATGAAGCCTGCTGCTTGAGTTGCTTTTCGAGCTTGTCCCCGGCTTTGATGTTCTTGTACATCTGGCTCAGTTCCTTCGTTTCCTTCAGCGTCATGTGGGTGCGGTAGTTCATGAGCCTCTCGATGCGTGTGCGCGCGTAGCCATCCAGATCGAATATCTCGTAGACCTGCAGATCGCAGGCCCCTTTGCTCTTCATGTCTTCCATCCTGGCAATGATTTTGGCATCCTCCGGGCTGAGCGGGGCGTTCTTCCCCAGTGTGTGCGCGAGCGTTCGGCACTGCGGACTCTTCGCAGGCTTCACGTAATCCTCCATGTCCGGCGGACAGTTGATGACAGCTCGCTGATTGTCAAAGTGCATGATGATCTGCTGGCCGATGGGACCGAACTGGTGCTTGGCCACATTGACCAGTCGCTTGTCCATCGCCTCGGGGTGCCAGTGCATGGTCAGGATGAACCGGCACAGATCGGTGCCTGCCTTGGTGAAGGCACCATAGGTTCGGCTTTCGTGCATGCCGGAACTGCGGCTGACGACAATGGAGCAGGACTTCTGCTGGGCCAAGTCACGCAGGGCATGCCAGAACTCGCGACTGAGCCGGGCATCTGCTTCATCGCCTGGACTGAGCATTTCATCCAGGCCATCGACCATGATGCAGGTCGGTTGATGTTCCTCGATGGTTTCGGTGATGAAGTTCAGGAACGTCAAATGCAGTGGCTTTTTGCCATCGAGCAGTTGGAGCGTTGGTGCGAACTCCACTGAACCGAGTGCTGCATAGTCAGGCTTCTGTCGTTTCAGGAAAGTAGCCCGGGCCAGTTTCTGCTCCGGGCTGCTGACGAAGACGACCTTTTCGTGAGGCTGCTGACTGAGGATGCCTGCGAACGTGCAGAGAGCCATCGTCTTGCCAACACCTGCAGCACCATCGAACAAGACCAACTCCCGCCTCGGCATGATCGGATCGAGCAGCCAGGCGGTTTCATGGACGGGATCAGCTTCACTGAGAGCATACAACTCGGGCATGGGACACCTCGCAAAAGAAGAGAACGCGTGACCGTGTCCACTCTAGGTTCGAGATCCAAAGTTGTCGTTCAGAATAAACTCGCGTGAGACACCATGAGACAGTGAACGGCGAGAGCTTAAACAACGCTGATGTGCTTTGATTTACGGGCGGTGGTGAGGGTTGGGGTGATGTAAAAATGCCAACGCGTGCGCAACAAAAAGAAAGATTTCAGGAAGGGGTGTCTGTAGCCACCGGCGAGTCGCCGGTGGTGGCTCATGCGATGATGAAGAACCAGACGCTGCAACTCTGCAAGAGCGGCGCGACGTCAGTCCGCCGGTGTGCATACTATCGCTGCAAGGTCATACCGGCGGAC
>CAYPJB010000076.1:0-14114 GCA_964410845.1 uncultured Bacteroidales bacterium
CCGTCGGTTGTCCGTCCTCGTTCAGTTCCCAGTGCTTCGCCGGGCAGTCGTAGGGAGAATTGAGAATCGGGTGGTCGAAGAAGGGGTTGGACATGGTCGTTATTGGTTGTTTTGTTCTTCTTGCCACCGGCGGGGCAGGGCAGGTCTATCGTGAAACCACTAACCCCATGGTCGCCACCGCAGACGGTATGGCCATCGCCCAGCGGGCGGGGGCAGTGATGATGGACATGGAGTTCATGCAGTTCCACCCGACGCTGCTCTATGTCGCGGGCTCAGCACGTTACCTCATCAGCGAAGCAGTGCGGGGCGAAGGGGCCTACCTCGTTGACAAGACAGGCTACCGGTTCATGCACGAGTACGACCCACGGCTCGAACTCGCTCCGCGTGATATCGTCGCCCGCTCGATCATCAAACAGATGGAGAAAACCCACCACGCCTGTGCCTATCTTGATCTATCGCACATTTCGCCAACACTGGTTAAGACACGTTTTCCCGGCATCGAAAAAGTCTGTGCCAGCTTCGGCCTCGACCTGGCCAAGGACAAAATCCCCGTTCGCCCCGGTGCCCATTACATGGTGGGTGGCGTGCAGGTGAATCTGCAAGGCAAGACTTCCATCCGCAACCTGTGGGCTGCAGGCGAGGTCACCAGCAGCGGCTTGCACGGTGCCAACCGGCTGGCAAGCAATAGCTTACTCGAAGGCCTTGTTTATGGGGACTGGTGTGCTCAAGGAGTCACGCGAGAACTCGAAGGCCAGCCCGTGAAGATGCAGGCCCTGCCCCTAAGCCTTTCGTTCACGCCTGATATCACTGACTTGAACATTGCCGATTTGAAGAACTCACTTCAAAGCCTGATGGGCCGCCAGGCAGGTATCGTCCGCAATGCTGAAGGACTGAAAGCCGCCCAGGAAGACATGAACTTCTGGGGAAGCTACGTCCTCCAGCACGAATTCGTCGGCCCTCCCGGCTGGGAACTACAGAACCTGATCACCACCGCAGAATTGATGCTGAGCGCCATGCTGGTTCGCGAAGAATCCCGAGGCGTCCACTTTCGTGATGACTTCCCCGAGAAGGACGACAAGCGGTTCGGGAAGCGACTGGTATCTCGGAATATCTGATGCCGGTGGTGAGGACCTGTCGATATCAGATATCTGCCCGGATACAGCGAACCTATTGCCAGTCAGCAGGTTCCTGTATAAAACTTTCATTCGCAATGGCCCCATCGTCTAGAGGCCTAGGACACAGGATTTTCACTCCTGCAACCGGGGTTCGAATCCCCGTGGGGTCACTCAGTCATCTTGTTTGTCCACAATGATGACGAAACAACAAAGCCAGCTTCATCTTGACTAGATGAAGCTGGCTTTGTTTCTGATGCACTTCGAGTCAGATGGATGCTGCTTTGATGATGGGTTCGGGGTCGTTGCTGTTGGATGCATCATCATTGGCAGCAATCTGACAATCCTCCAACTGTCTAGCTGCAATTAAATTCTCAATCGTCTCAGCCACTTCAATCATGAAGGGCCAGCTGCCATGTGAATCTAACTGGCGAGACAACTCACGACATTTCGCAGCAAGTTTGCTGGCATGCTCATGATCGATCATGGGAATCTCTTGTATGCCGAAGAGTACACCTAGATAAGCGTAATTTGCGGTCGAACAGTTCAAGAAAATGTTCTTCCCCTGGATACTTCGGCTGCACGCGAATATTACTGTCGCGTTGCAATTATGTATTCAGCTGCTGGTTTCATCAGACGCGCCGCAGTGATCACATCTTTTCGCCCAGAATGAACCTGAAGCAAAGAAGCGTCGTGTATTCACGAACTGAAATCCGCATGCAGGACACAGCTGCCCATAGAGTGCAGCAGTTGTCCAAAATACGTAAAGAGCCCACGGTATTGCAATGAATGGCAAGTCTGACTTGATCATGAACAGGACGTTGATGAGTATCGCACTAACAAAGGTGCCGGGGATAAGCAACAACACAGCAAGCTTGTTCCGACGTTGTAGGGAACGAAGACGAGGCCAGGTGTTCTCGGTGTTGCCCATCTCATATCACCTGGGTAAGCAAAACCCCCATCCAAACGGACAGGGGTTGATTGACATTCTCGAAGCACGTCGCATCCGCCTAGTAAACCTCGCCAGCCTTCGTCGCAGCCTTGGCGACAGCGTCTTCGAGGCCGCCGTAACGGAAGTGCCAGCCTTCGGTGGCGCGGAAGGTTTCGAAGCACTTGGCGGTCAGGCCGTACTTGGTGAACCAGGGCTTGCCGTGGCTCATCACGATTTCCTGAATCTGCTTGACGCGGTTTGCCCCTTCGGTAGTGGCGAACTTCTGACTCTCTTCCTTCGTGGCGAAGGTGAAGTATTCCTTCCAGAAAGCCCTGCCGCCCAGCACGCCGCTGGCTCCTGCCTTCATCGCCATCTCGACCTGCTTCTTGTAGTCAGGGAAATCGACGCCAGCTGAGAGCAATACCCATGGGGTCTTGCTGGCTTCGTTCAGAGCGTGCAGGTTTTCCTGCAGCTTGCTGTCTGATTCATGGCCGAGGGTGCCTGGGAATTCCGACTTGAAGACATCGCACAAGCCGCTGAGGATGCGGGCGCCTTCGATGACTGCCCGGGCCTTGCGGTCGAGGTAGGTCTTGCTCTTCTTGTCTTCCTTCTGACCGTTCTGTTTGAATGGGAAGCTGACCGGTTCGAGGAGGAGCAGGATATCGTTGGCCTTGCACTCGGCGTAGATCTTTTCAACGAAAGCGAACTGCTTTTCAGCACTGTCGAATTCATCTGGTTCAAACGGTGCCAGCAGCTTGACTGCATCAGCACCGAGACGCTTGATCTTGGCTACCGAGAGACCAGGTTCGAGTTCGGTAATCGGAGCATCCACACTGTTCTTCGGACCACCTGACTTTTCCACGCGGACGAGCAGACCCGAGTTGCGACCGATAGCACCGGTAGCGATGAAGTTAGCCACGCCGTAATAGGCATCGATGAGGACTGCTGAACCTTCAGCACCGAAGCTGCGGCACAGGCTCATCTTGGCATCAACGATTTCGTCGAAGGTGGGTTCGCGATCCTGCCCCTTCTTCTTGAGAGCGTCCTTCATCATGTTGATCATGGAGGAGTTCTGATCGAGGGCAACCATGGTCAGGGTGCCATTGGTGTGGCTGATACGCTGCAGGCCACGCAACTTGCCCGGGGTCAGGCCAACGCCAAAGAGTCGAGTGATGGAAGTTGACGACATGTAAGCTCCGAAGACGAAGGAACAGCTGCCTGAAGCCAGGTAGCTGAGGAAAAGCGGAGAGGGCTGAGGGTTATGGTAGGTTTTTACGTGAGAGAGGCTATGGCATGGCAGTATGGCAGCCCGCGGCGCAAGCAAGGGGAGGCGTGCAATCGAGAGATGCTATCCGCGAAACCGATCCCCTTCCTGCTGTTCGAGAGTGTAACTGATGGCACCATGCAATTCTTCATCGGTGAAAAGGTTAGGCTTGCTGCCGTTCTCGGTCCACCATTTTTCACGATCAGCTAGTTCCGAGTTACCCTGTTTACTCGCGAGAGCTTTCAAGTTGCGAGTACACCATGCTTTGAATTGATCCATCACTCTGTCAGCATCGACCTTTGCTTCAACAACCACATGAACATGATTGGTTCTGCAATTGACTGCATAGAGATGCCAGCCTCGAATATCGCAGTGCCGTCGAATGGTTTCCTCTACTTTGTCACGTTGCTGACGATCCAGAACGAGAGCCTCTTCGGTCATCCTTATCCGTGACCAATGCCGACGCAGTTCATCAGGCTGACACCACATGCCAGTATTGGAATGCCAGCCACGACCATCGCCGGGAAGCCAGGTGCCATAGGTTGTCCAAGTCAGGAAGTAGGCGAGTGGATCGGAGTATGGCATCTCGCTTTCCTTGCACAAAGCGATTCATTCATGTGTTGCAGATTTCCCCTCGCTTGCGCGTCGGGCTGCCATAATTTATGGACGTGGCGGCCCCAGTAACGCGTCCACCAACTGCATCGGTGTCGCCTCCGACTTCTGCAACACTGTGTGGTTTACCAGTCGCCAGAGGTCGTTCTTCTTGTAGTACTTCAGGCCGCCGGGGAGCATCATGGGGTGTTCGGGGGAATCTACTGTGGCAAAGTCGAAGTCATGGGGCGTGCTCTTCATCGCTACCTTGGTTAACTGCTTATCAGCCAGGATGGCTGCGAGGCAAGCCCAGGGTTCAGCATCACCGGTAGCGATGAGCCAGACTTCCTTCACATCCTTGCGTTGTTTCAAATGTCCGATGACCAGGAGCAGATCATGCACTCGCTGGCCGGCGATGCTGCGGTTGTAGCCTAGCCAGTAGCCGAGAAATGGGACGTCCTTGTGGTACTTCTGTGGCACCATCGGTGTCTTGGTGGGTTCCTTGCCATGCCATTCACCGGTGAGGAAGGTGTCGGCACTGACAACCGTTGCTCCGCTGTCGATCAGCTTTTGTACCGGTGCTGTCAGACTGCCATCTTCCTGAAAGAGAACAGCCTTACCCTTGGTATCGACCCAGACGACAGCGACGCCACTTTGTTTGTCTTTCGGTGGGACCAGGGCAACGAGGGGAATCTCTTCGCCACCGGTTGTGCTGGTTTGCGTGCCTTTCCAGAGATCGTAGCCTGTCTTCTTCTTAAAGCTCAACTGCTTGGCCTTGGTGGTACCGGGTGCAGGGAAACTGGTGCCACACAGATGAGGCAGCGCTTCCAATTGCAGTGCTCTGCCACCATGTGGCTGATGGAGATGCTTGTCGAACACCTCCTTGTCAGATCCCTTCTTCATCACTGTCTGCAACTGCTGAGCACCCATCCAATCCTTGGGTCGTGGATGGTCATCATCGAAGACGCTCAATTCGCTGGCCGATAGAGGGGCGAAGGCTTTTTCCTTCTGTTGACCGGTGAGTCCAAGCTTCAGATAGGTGTTGAACCACTCGTAGATCATCTCACGGCAGACCTGGTTGTAGTTATGGGGAAACGGATAGTACTTGGCATTCACCTGGTCCGCAGCACCATAGAGGCCGTAGATCTTCTTCAATTCAGGCAACCCTTTGGTCTCGATATCACGGGTCCAATCGTTGGCTCCAGTCATCGCCTGGGGCTTCGGGGCGAAGAGTGCTGCAATCTCGATGTTGTTGGTGCCTAGCCGAGTGAGGGATGCATTCTCGCAGATGCAGCCGCCTTGCATGTTGCCTGAAACCATCACCGCCGGGAAGCTTACCGTTGGGCGGGGGTCGATGGCGCAGAGGATGAACGTCTGCGTACCACCACCGCTGGCTCCGGTGACGCCGATCCGCTGCGTATCCACATCAGGCAAATCGCAAACAAAGTCGAGGGCGCGAATGCTGTTCCAGGTCTGCAGGCCGAAAAAACTCTGCAGGTTGAGTTCTGCATCAAGGGCATTGAAACCGACCCGGTGTGGAATGGGCTGTAACGTATCAGCGTAGCCTACCATGTCGTAGTGGAAGACGATGCAGCCGAGCCGACAGATGCCGACCGCTGCAGCTTGTAGCGGATAGCGAGCGCCTGTTTCCCGTTCCTCGCCTTTGGAGGCAAGATCACGTTTGACGGTGTTGTCGCTTTCCTTCGTGAACCGTCCTTCGGCAAAGTGGCCATGTGGGTTGAGCACCACGGGGAGCTTGCCTGGCTTATCCTTCGGTCGATAGAGGTTGCCACACACATAGTGTCCGGGCATGCTGGCGAAATAAACCTTCTCGATGGTGTAGTCGCCCATGTCCCGTTTGCCATGCACCACGGCATTCAGTGGCGTCTTTTCAGGCATCGGGTGCAGGCCCATCGCGATCTTCAGTTGCAGCCGCAATGCCTCTGCCCGCTTTTCCCATGCCTCTTTAGTGGAGTAATTGGGTGTAAACGGATAGGGGTTATCAAGATGAAAGGGCTTCAGCCGACTGTCTTCGGGTAAACGCGGAGGGTTAAAAACCTGCCAGGGTTTCTCGTCAGCGTAAAGAAAGGGGGGAAGGAAGAGGAGCAGGACTAGCAACGATCGCATATCTACATCTCACTGCACTGGAGGGATTTCGATAGCATCGCTAATTGAAGAGCGTGATGCAAGGGAATAGTCACAAACCCGTTCTGAAAGAAATCGAGAAGCGATTTCGAGAGTGGAGCATCTTCGTCGTGAGTGGCGAACTTGTATCAAGCATGCTTCGTAGTAAAATAGTCCGTTCAAGTTTGGTTCTTGCTCTTAAGAGCCAACTTGGTGGGAGTAGCATTGAACCATAGCGAACAGTATTGGGCAGAAGAGGCGATGATCTATTCCAAAGCTCATCCGCGTCTTCGTTTGATTGCGAAATTACTTAGCCGCCAACGCCAACGTCGGCTCCTCGATATAGGTTGTTCGTCTGCCACACTGAAACAATTGTTGCCAGCCGATTTCGACTATTATGGCTGCGATATTACCAGACTTGCAGAGGCACAGCTCCCTCCGGGCCATTTCCTGCAAGCGGATTTCAATACCGGCGTTGACCTGAGCCAGTTTCAACAACAGCAGATTGATTGCTTGCATATTGGAGGGGTGCTGGAGTACCTCCATCGACCCAAAGAACTCTTGCAGGCAGCTCGCCAACTGGTTCCAGTGCATACACCCTTGCTGATAACGTTGATCAATTTCGAAGGAAAACGCTTCCGCTCCCCATCTCGGCATCACGAAGCATGGGTGTATAAACCCACCACGAAAGAATTGCAATCGGATCTAGAGCAGTCAGGCTTTCGACTTCGACGCATCTATCCTTTCACTGAACGACAAGGCTGGCGAGGGTTCGGGTTTTATCGCATTGCTAACATGCTTGGACCCAGCCACCCGTGGGTCAAGTTTCAATCCAGACAGTTCATCTACAGGACAGTCGCTATTTAGCTGTGCTTTTGAGAATCCTGGAACTCGTGTGTATCACTTCTGTGTGTATAGCTCACGAATTCCTCGCTTGAGTTCGTAGATCCGTTCGACTTCCCCTTCGGTCAATGCTCGGTTGAAGGCGGCAAGGTCATCCATGTAACCTACATAGGAAGCACCCAGCACAAGCAATACCCTGGCAGGGTCCCAGTCAAATGTTAAATCCCATCGTTCGATGCTACCCTGCAGTTTGCCGTTCAGGTACAACTTGCCGACAGGCGGTTTGCTCCTGTTGTTGATGTTGTCCAAGGTGAAAACGACGTGGGTCCACTTCTCTCGAGAGAACGGGGCACGAGCGACTTGCACCATGGGACGTTTTTCAAACGGGATGTCTGCCCAGGGAATGTTGTTTGGATTCCAGATGTGGAAGAGGGGGCGGATGGCGTAACGGAAGTATCGAGGTGATTCATCCTTGGACCATTCAAGGAAGATGTAACCCTTCTTGCTGTCGTTGCCGATGATTTGAATCGGATCGCAATAACCTGGCTCCAGATCCTGATCAGGATTGAGTTGCAGCCAGACGGCAATACTGGCACTCCAGCTTGTAGGGTTGTAGCCCAGCACGCCACCATCTTTATAGGTGGGACGAGTGGACCCTTTCCTGGGAAAATGGAGCGATCCGCCAAAACGACCAGTATCACCTGCCAGCTTGACTTCTTCGTTCGGTTTGGCGGGAACCAGCTTGGCACCCTGTTGAACGAAACAGGTTTTTTCACCACGGGAAAAGTCGGCATCCATCCCGTTATCGAATGACGCATGCAGGGTGAGGGCGCGGGAAAGGTTTGCCTTGGCTTCCATTTCAGTCTTGTTCAGGATCGCCTTAGCTTCCTCAGCACCAATGTCATGCACAAACAAATTCCGCCAGCGGATTTCACCGCCATGCGTTTGCAGCATGATAGGCCCCTGGGACGCCAGTGGTTTGGAACGATCCCAATAGTTTTCCATCAGTGCGCCATCAACCACCAGTTGCTCGTTCAGCCAAACCCAAGTGCGTGCTCCGATCTGCCGGATGCGGAACTGGTTCCACTGACCAAAGGGCTTGTCAGCAAGGACGAGAGGATCCCGGCCAGGAGCACCGGGGGTATTGTTAAACAGTCCACCGGAGCCGAGGTGCGGTTTGCGGGTGGGATTCTTTAGATCGAACTTCTGATTCCAATCCCAAATCTGAACCTGAGGCGTACCCCTGAGATAGATGCCACTATCGGCATTCGAAACGGTTTTGTATTCCAGGCGAAGTTCGATGTCGCCAAACTCCGCTTCCGTGGTAGCGTAGGGTCCGGTGCCATCGTTCACGAGTTCGCCGTTTTCCACACGCCAATGCCTGGCAAAGTCGGCTCGTTGTGCCTGCAGGTTCGCCTCCTTCTGTGCCCCCTTGAGCTTCTCGCTGCTGTGCGGGTTCAGGCCATACCAACCGGTCAGGTCTTTGCCGTTGAAGATCGACCGAAAACCAACTGGAGGCTTGGGTTCCTGACTATGGGCTGTTGAGCCGTGGCAAGTCAGAATCATGCCCGCGAGGATATATGCATACCAGGTTGCGATTCGTTTCATTTCCCGTTTCCTAACAGTCGCTTCATGGCATCCATCAAAATGGGCTCTACTTCAGGAGCAACATTGCTGGCCCGTGCACTGGTTTCATAGCCCCCTTCAGAGTAAGCAACCGTAGTACCAATGTAAGCAGGGCCATAATCGCCATATGCTGCCATGGCAATGTTGAACTCGGGACGCATCTTTTTGGCAGCAAGCTGGTACTCGACAAACAGCTCGCCCGGCATGTGCAACACACGTGATCGTCCAACACGAAGGCAGGCAATATCAATCGCATGCTCAGCCTTGCTGCGAACTACCCAGGCCAGTTGATCCGCCTTCGACACATACCCTCGGGCAGGCTCAGTTTTCAGATCCTTGATCAGATCCTCTTGCTTCAAATGAGGTGCAACAGGAAGCCTCACTGGAACCGTCTCCCAACCAACATCCGACCCGGTCAGTGGATACTTCTTCGTTACCAGGTAAGCTTGCTTCATGCCGTCGGCCAGGCGCTGGGCCAGGGCCATGCGGTTTTCCTTGTTACCATCGTTGTACTTCCCCGCACCGATATTTCCGCCGGCGCCGTTGAAGTGAACGTGCAAGGCTTCAGGTACAGCCTGGCCCCGGATAAAACGAGCGATGCCCGGGAAGTCAGGGCTGGGGATGCCGGTGCGGTAATAGCTCTGCGGATGACAGGCATAATAGCTGAGAACCGCAATGGGTCGATCTATGTTCCAGAACGATAGCAGCGATACCTCCGGGTCGATCACTCCTTCCGGCTCAGCCCGCAGGGCGGCATCTTTGGTAGCGGTGTATCGCACTGCGCGAACCTTGCCATCCGGACCAAGGATGCGGCGATTGGAAGCCACCTCCTTCACCAACGCAGTACCCCAGCCATAGTGGGTGACCACTTGAGTTGATTCGGACGCAGCCTTGATCGCTTTGGCAGCCCGTTGTATCACCTCCCGATGGAAGCCTCCATCGAAGCGACCGAAGTCTTTCAGTCCAAGCTCACGTATCAGGCGTTCAGCGGTGAAATCGCAACCTGGTGCATCGTGCTGATGCAGGGTATGAACCGCAACACGTTCCCTGGTGGTGCCGACTGCCTGCGCCAGGCTTTCGCGAAAATGATCATGCCCTTCGTTGGCGATGCCGATCCAATCTACCGCACAAAGTACAATGGGCTTGCCAGAACCAATGATGACAATGCCCCGACAGCGGAGCGTTAACTCGTCGAGCCGCCTGACCGGATCATAGGCCATCGCAAAGCCCAACGGCGGTGTCGCATCGACATCAAACGTCGCAACCTTGATAGCAAGTGTTGGCTTTTCCTGAGTCTCGCCAGCCAACATGGCTGCCAGTGAAACTGATAACAGTACGAGTGAAAGAGTCAGTGGTTTCATTGGCAGGATCATCAGTTATATCGGCAGGAGATTGGGCAGAAGAATCTTGTACCACATTTGCTGAACACATGACATGCATTCTTGTTTGTTATTCTGCACACAGTGCATAGGATTGCTTTGCAAATTCCTTATCGCACACTTTACACTGACGACTTAGCCCGAGTTGGCAACACAGGTTTATTGCTGCCAAGCTCAACGCTTCAACGAAATAACAACCGATGCACATCCTCTATCTTGATGCAGATGCCTGTCCCGTTAAAGAGGAAGCCTACCGGGTCGCGGGAAGGTACTCCATTAAGGTGGTGGTCTGCGCCAAGGCTACGTTAAGGATGCCTAGTCATGAACTGATATCGCTCATGATCTGCCCTGGTTACGAAGAGGTGGATGACTGGATCGTGGAGCAGGCTGGCCTTCGTGATATTGTGATTACGTCCGATATTCCACTTGCCTCACGCTGTCTTCTCAAGAACGCCCTGGTCCTCAATCCCAAAGGCTACGCCTTTACGGAAAACACTATCAGCGATGCTTTGGCCATGCGTGAAATCAGAGAGTATCAACGACAGGAAGGCAGCCAAGCTGGCGGACCGTCATCCATGACAGCCAAGGACCGTTCGAGATTTCTAGCGCAACTGGATGACATGATCAACAAGATCATACGTATGTAACAACTCAGATGCATCAGCAAACAGGCAATGAATGGCTGGCATCGCTAGACGGCCTGTTGTTGGCAATCTGGGTAGCATGTACACTAGTATACACATTAAAGTATTGATAATGCTATTGCCTGTACACTAGTGTTCACTGCTAGGATGAGCCGATAGTAAGTCAGAGGCTCATCATGTCACTGCCATTTACAGTCTATGGTCACGTCGATGTTGATGCGTTTTACGCATCAGCGGCCCAGGTTCGCAATCGGTTTCTCGTCGGCAAGCCTGTCGGGGTTCTCTCCAATCAGGCTTACTTTGTGATCGCAAAGAGCCTGGAACTCAAGCAATACGGCGTCAAGACTGGCGAACCCTTGCCAGATGCCATGCAGAAGTGTCCCCAGGCCATCTTCGTCAAACGCGACTTAGTCTTCATACTCAGGCATCTGGAAGAATCACTCATCCACACTGTATTCCTCGCAGACGGGGGACAGCGTATGCATATAGGCATGAAAGCTACTGCTCAACGTGGATTATTCGATCCTCCGGAAGAACCAGCCAGAACACTGGCCTTCGCCAAACGTGCAATTAACAAGGATGTCTGTCGCTTTGCGGTCAGAAGCGGAGCAACACTGCCACTGAAAGACTGGTACGACGATCCAGCACTGGGAGTGGAAGCGGTAGCCCCACAAAGAACGGTGTACTAAGCATGTGCGACGCTGTCTCACTCTCCGTTCGAGACTTGCCTGTGCAGTATCATCAACATCCAGCTGTCAAGAGTCGAATGACAGGCAGGGGTGGTGAAGAAGAAATCCAGTTCTTCTATGATCGTAAACCATTTCCGCCGCTACTGCCCATTCTGTTAGACGATCAATTCCGGATCGTACGATGGGGAAATCGCCAGCGCCGAAGCAAAATATTACCACACAGTGGCCGAGTTGAATTGCACGAGTTGCAGCAAGGCCTTTGGCAGCATGCCGATATTCAAGAAGTGCTGATCGTGGGGAATGCTGCTCTGCATCGAGGGGTATGGTTCCCGCTATTGCAGGGCATCAAAGGGATTTACCTTCGAGACGAGCATGGCGTGCCCACCGTATTCATGCTGATGGACAAACCATCAGACTATTACCAGATCATGACCAAGAGCAAGGTAATGCCCGTCATCGTGGGAGACATTATCTAACGCGAGCTGAGTTGATAGGCTTGCAGTGGCGATTCACACTTCAGAGATGAACCTCATGGATCTCAAAGAATTGAAAGCTGTTGCTGAAAGAGAAATGTCGAAGCACGGCCTGCATGACTGGTCCTTCGGATTTGCCGATACCAGGCGTCGCCTGGGCGTATGCAAGTTTCAGACAAAACGCATTGAAATAGCTGAGTATTACGCAATACACAGTGCAGCCGAAACGGTACTTGACACGCTCCTGCACGAGATCGCTCATGCCCTCGCCGGGCCTGCTGCCCGACATGGCCCAGCCTGGAAGGCCATTGCCATTCGACTGGGTGCCATCCCTCGCGCCTGCGATACTTCCGATGATGCTATCGTGAAACCGGGCGATTGGCAGTCGACCTGCCCAGCATGCCAGAAGACTATCCATCGTTACAGACGACCGAAAACTTTGAACGGTTACTTATGTCTCTGCAAGGCTCGCTCTCCACTTGTGTTCGAATACAAGGGCGATCCTGCTTTCAAGCCGATCATTCCCAAGACGATTACTCAGAACGCAAGATGGGAAGCACGTTGCGAAGGCTGTAAGACAGTGCATTTACGGACACGCAGGCCGAAGCCTGGGATCTATCGCTGTAAATGCCCTCATCGTTGTGAGATCATCTGGCTGGTTCGACAAACTACTGCTAGCGAAATGTGAAACATTCGTGACTGCATCGTCAGGATGCCTGTGTAAGCACGGCGATAAACGCGTCTCCTGCCCGAACAAGAATCGGTTCGCATAAATCCACCCATCCTCCATCCCCTGCAGTTGCTTCCACCAGTAAGGACACCTGTTGCTGGGTTATCGGATCGATTTTAATAACACTCACCTGATGACCACGCTCCACTCCATCCAGGTGGAATCGCGATATCAGACGATCGTCGCTAAAACGAAAGGTAAAACAGGAATCCTGATAGAGTGGAATCATACCTGCTTATTCATCAATCTGATCATCTTTTGCTTCTCGTGTCTGCTCATGCTTTTGATTGCAGCCTCTCGTTTCAAGGCTGAGCTCTGACTGGCACACTGCTCCTGATACACCAACCTCACCGGGCGACGGCTGCGAGTATACTTGGAAGCTCTTCCTGCGTTGTGTTGTTGGCAACGACGGGTCATGTCGGTGGTGATGCCAGTGTACAGTGTGCCATCTTTGCAACGAAGAACATAGACAAACCAAGTCTGGTCAACGGGTAATCGGGACTTTAGTCTGGCAGTCACGTCAGTGATTCTGTTTCAAGGATGGTTTCCATCGCAGAGTTTTTCTTCAGCAGTCTTCGCCGATAGACGTACGCGCCAATACCCAGGCTTAATGCCGTACAAGCCCAGGTTGCAGGCTCTGGTACTGAGTAGATCGTTCCCAGGTGCCAGTTGATCGAGTATTCATCCCACGTGCCCGTGTTATTGGCTGCAACATCACGCACGTTGACCTGCCAGGTTCCCAGGGCTGCTTCGCCCCAGAAGGCATTGGTGGTAAAGACCCAGTCGATATTGTCACCAGTATCTGTCGAGCGATATGTCAATCGACTGGTGTATCCGGAAGGGCTGGTCAAGTAGGCTTCAATGTCACCTCGATTGGGATGAGTCATTTTGAGATAGACTTCCACTTCTTCAATTAATCCCGGTGTCGTGTTAGTGGCTGAACGGGTGACACCCGTCGCGGAGTTATCAGGAATGGCAGCAGCAACTGTCGTTAACGGCGACGTAGCCAATGATTCGGGTGTTACTGCATAAAGAGCTGCCTGAGAGGTAAACAGGTCTGCATTGATCAGACCGAACCCATAGTTCTGATTGAACCAGATCCCTGCAGCATTCTGCCGCCATCCACCGTCACTGGTGGGGGTAGCATCGGTCAGATTGACTCTGGTACTGGTTCGTGCCAGCAGATGCTTTGCGAGTCTGACATCGAGGTTGGGGTTGGCTTCTTTAGCCAAAGCAATGACGCCAGCGGCCAGGGGCGAAGCAGAAGAAGTGCCACCAAAGTTGTTGGTATAATCGAGGTTACTGTAGTTGCTGCTGCCGTTGGTGTTATAGCCAAGGTTGCCAATTCGATCCGTAGTAGTGATTCCCAGGGCACCATTGGAGGGTGCGGTTACAGTAATACAGGGGCCAAAGTTGCTGTAACTGGAGAAGACACCGTTGCTGTTGAGTGCAGCCACGGTAATGACTTCGGGCATATTCTGAAATTGAATGCGTGATGAATCGGCAACGATGCTGCCACGAAAATTGCCAGCAGCCGCTACGTGAATAGTGCCCGCTGCCGTGGATGCCTTGACTGCATTGAAATGCAGCACATCCACCAGATACGGGTCGGTTTCCGAATAGCTGTGGTTCTTGACCTTGATGGAAGTATCCGCTCCACTGCTGTGATAGGCCACCGCATCAGCAAACATCTGTGCGGTACCTGCTG
>CAYPJB010000077.1:0-13817 GCA_964410845.1 uncultured Bacteroidales bacterium
CCTGGTGGATACTCATCGTCGTTACCCTGGCGCTCTTTGTTTTCTTGCTGATGAAAGAGCAGTATCTAGGGAACAACCGTATTCCCTACAGTGAATTCAAACTTCAACTCTCTCGCGGGAATGTGAAGGTCGTGCGTATTGGCACTACCGTCATTCGTGGTGAGCTGCGTGACTGGAAGTTGCTCCCGGAAGACTTCCGTAAAGGTCGCCGTGATTCTGATGTCACCTTCACCTCACTTCGCACGGAAGACAAGGATCTGGAAGGCCAACTGTTCCAGGCTCGGCTGAATGGCTTGGATTCGTACGACTATGAACCTGATTCGTCAGGCACCATAACCACACTGCTTGTTTACCTTGCGCCAATCCTGATACTGGTTGCACTGTTCATGTTTATCCTGCCTCGCATGCGAGATCCGATGGGGGGCGGGTTCATCTCCAGTTACATCAAGAGTCCGGCACGTCGGTATGAAAAAGGCAAGACGCGTGTCACCTTTGATGATGTCGCTGGTATGGAGAACGCGAAAGCTGAACTGCAGGAAGTGGTGGACTTCCTCAAGAGTCCAGAGAAGTTTCACAAACTCGGTGGTCAGATTCCGAAAGGTGTACTGCTCATTGGCCCGCCTGGTACAGGGAAGACTTTGATTGCACGTGCTATTGCCGGCGAAGCAGGTGTGCCGTTCTACAGCATTAGTGGTTCCGAGTTCATACAGATGTTCGTGGGCGTAGGAGCCAGCCGCGTCCGTGATCTGTTCAAGACCGCTCGCGAGAACTCACCTTGTATCATGTTTGTCGATGAAATTGATGCGGTCGGTCGAGTACGTGGTGCTGGTCTCGGCGGTGGGCATGATGAACGAGAACAGACGCTGAACCAGATACTGACGGAAATGGATGGCTTCGCACCGACCGAATCCGTGATTGTGCTGGCAGCAACGAATCGACCGGATGTGCTCGATCCCGCGCTACTCCGTCCAGGCCGGTTTGACCGACATGTGACGATCGATCGTCCCACCTGGCAAGGCCGCTTTGCTATTCTCAAAGTCCATACACGGGATAAGCCGTTGGCCGCTGATGTCAACCTGGAACATATCGCCCGTGCCAGCATCGGGATGACAGGTGCAGATCTGCGTAACCTGGCGAATGAAGCAGCGCTCAATGCTACCCGGGCAGGACGCAACAAGATCACGACTCGTGATTTCACAGATGCTGCTGATCGTGTCATCCTGGGAGCCAAGCGGGAAGAGGTGCTCAAGGAGAGTGACAAGTACCGCACTGCCATCCACGAAGCTGGTCATGCCTTGTGTGGTTGGATGGAACCTAAATCCGATCCGCTGCATAAGGTCACCATCATTCCACGTGGTCGTGCATTGGGTGTCACTCAGTTCCGGCCAGAAGACGACAAACTTGAACATACCGAACCGCAGCTGAAGGCGCAACTCGTCATGGCGATGGGGGGCCGAGCAGCTGACAAAATCGTCTTTAATGAAGCGTCTTCTGGCGCTGCGATGGACTTAAAGCAGGCCTCCCGAATCGCCAGGCTGATGGTTACGCAGTTTGGCATGAGTGACAAACTCGGTCCGGTGCATTACCGCATTGGTGAAGAACATGTATTTCTTGGTAAGGAGATACAGGAGTCAAGGGACTTCAGCGAAGGCACGATGCAGATGATTGATGAAGAAGTCCGTCGCATTGTTCGCGAAGCGGAAGTGAAAGCAATGAATCTTTTGACGACTCATCGCAAGAAACTCGACCTGTTGGCTGAAGCACTGCTCAAGCGAGAAGAACTGTCCAAGGAAGAAGTCGATCTCATTCTGAAAGCAGAATCGCTGGATGTCTTGCCACCGATTGTCGTGGAAGATACCAAGCCCGTTGCTGTTGCACCGCCGAAGATGGAAGAAGTTCCTACACCTTCCGAAATGCCAGGCACACTGAGACCCTACCCGGCCGTTTAAGTACTGCAGCTTGTTCTCTTCAGCGAGCCGTTAGTGTACACTAACGGCTCGCTTTCTGACGGTACTGGCTTTATGCAATATCTAGGCATCGAAATAGGTGGTACGAAACTGCAGGTAGGGCTGGGTGATGGCCAAGGCACAATCAGCCATCAGCTTCGTGTGGCAGCAGAACCTGCAGCGGGAGCAGCAGGCATTCGTTCTCAGATTGCAGATGCCGTTGATACATTGCTGCAGCAGGCAAATGTTCCCCGTTGTTCCGTTCGCGCATGTGGGATCGGTTTTGGTGGTCCGGTAGATGACACTTCAGGATCCACGATTACCTCGCATCAGGTGTCTGGCTGGGATCAGTTCCCGCTGGCAGCATGGGCAACAGAGTCTTTGGGAATACCGGCTTGCATTGGCAATGATGCCGATGTCGCAGGTCTTGCAGAAGCGCTCTTCGGCGCCGGGCGAGATCGTAACCCTGTCTTCTACATGAACATAGGATCTGGCATTGGCGGAGCATTGATTCTTGAGGGGAAGATACACCGCGGTACCGGTCTGGGAGCCGGGGAAATAGGGCATCTGTGGATCGATTATGACGCTGACTGCTGGCAGCCTCGTTCGGCTGATTGGTCAATCCTGGAACATCGTTCATCGGGTTGGGCTTTGCAAAAGGCAGCATCAGTTACAACGGTCTTAGAACTGCTGAGTGCCATCGAGCGAGGGGATGAAGCAGCGAAAGAAATTTGGGTAAGAGCTCGCCGACGACTGGCTGTCGCGCTGAGTCATGTCGTTGCGCTCCTTTGTCCGCAGTGTATTGTGCTGGGTGGGGGCGTTTCACTCGCTCCTTCCAACCTTTTTCTCCACCCACTTCGCGACGAACTGGCTAGCATTGTCTTTACACCATTTGCCAGGTGCTACGAACTGCAAGTGGCAGGTCTTGGTGAAGAAGTCGTGCTGCACGGTGCCCTGGCGCTGGCGCATCAGTTTGTGAAATGATTCATTTCTTCAACCCTTGCTCGACTTTTGCCATCAAGCTGTGTGCATCGAATGGTTTGCTGAGAAACTGAGCATTGAGAGACTCGAGTTGTGGAATCAGTTCGACAGAGTAGTAACCCGAAATAATCAGAACCGGTGTATTGTTTTGTCTGCGTCGCAGTTCCTGCAATGTGGAAAGCCCGTCCCTCTGAGGCATAGTAAGATCGAGAAGAATCATTCGCAGGCTACCAGCGTACCGATCAACCATTTCCAGTGCTTCGTTGCCATTTTCGGCTTCGATGACCGCAAACCCCCGCTTGGTAAGAATCATGGCAATGACAACGCGGACCGTAGGTTCATCATCAACGACCAGTATTGTTCCTTGATGCAAGGTGTCGCTGACGCCTTGGGAACTGGTGGTATCAATTGCTTGTGCCAACGCACCGTGAGCAGGGAAGTAAATGCGGAAAGAAGTTCCTGACTGTGGCTTCGATTGATACTCCAGCAATCCATGGTGATTACGAACAATACCTGCCACAGCGGCAAGCCCCAGGCCTCGGCCAGTGAATTTGGTAGTGTAAAATGGTTCGAATATCCGCTGACTCACTTCTGCAGTCATGCCCGGTCCATTGTCACGTACTTCCAGCCAGACATAACGACCTGCCGTCTGTTTTTGCTGGAACAGGCATTTTTGAATTCGGGGTTCGTCGAGTAGTTCTACTCCGGTCATGACATCGATAATGCCACCTGCGTTCGTGAAGGCTTCTGCGGCATTGTGTACCAGATTGAGAAGTACTTGCCGAATCTGGCTTGGATCACCAACGATACTCGGCAATCCCTTGCTCAGATGGTAGTGAATCAGATGATGCCTGCTGGCTGCAGTACTGAGCAGGGCCTGTGAGGTATCGACCAGTTGCGAAATGTCGAATGGCTTGTTCTCCAGCTTGCCTCGTCCGGCATAGGCCAGCATCTGACGGCACAATTCCGCAGCCTGCATGCTTGCCTGTTCGGCATGGTTCAGGGCATCGATGCGGTTCTGCTTGTGCAGCGGTTCCTGTTTGAGCAGCGACAAATTACCCAGAATGACTGTAAGAAGATTATTGAAATCATGGGCAATACCACCTGCCAGGACACCCAGACTTTCCAGTTTCTGAGTTTCCTGCAAGTGACGTTCAAGATTTTTCTTTTCCTCTTCGATTGCGTGGCGATTACTGAGATCTTCAATAATTCCAAAGCGACACGGTTTATCAAAGTGGGGGTATTGAACAAGTTTGCCACGTATGTGAACTGGTACCTTGGTACCATCTTTTCGTATGAAGTGCTTTTCCCAAGAATAATCAAAGCCGTTTGTTAACTGTCGTTCGAGCGGTTTCGGGAGTTCCTGCCATTCGCTGGCTACTGCAAGCTGACTGATCGGCATGCCAATCAACTCTTCGCACCGATATTGCAGCATGTCTGCCAGGGCAGGGTTGCAGGCAATGATTTTCATTTTCGGACTGATGACTATCAGTCCCAAGGGAATGGATTGGAAGAGCTGATGGAAACTCTTTTCCGCTGCAAGCTGGGCTTGTTCTGCAACAACATTGGGTGAGAGATCGACGATGCAACCCAGAATACGAACTATACTGCCTGCTTCAGTACGAACAGCGAGAAAGTTGGAATTAACATTGATGTAATGGCCAGCACGATGCCTGACACGGTAATTCACATTGCCATGCAACTCTTTGCCTGCAACGAAATTCCTCATGTACTGAACCGTGGTCTCCCGGTCTTCCGGGTGAATAAGATTGATCCACCAATCAACATGGGGTTGGATCTCGTCAGTCTGATACCCCAGGTAACGCTGCACACCGACGGAGCGATACACATAGTTGGTCTGGGTGTTCCAGTCAAAGACGATGCCTTGCATGGCGTCTGTAGCCAGCCGATATCGTTCTTCACTTTCTTTCACGGCTCGCAGGGCTTCGACTTCAGCGGTCACATCGCGATAACAAACAACAATACGCAGGGCTTTACCAGTTTCAGCTTCACGTAGTATGCTGGCTTGGCCTCTGAAATGACGATATCGACCATCTTTGTGTTTGCAACGGACTTCCAGATGGACGTCTTTTGCTGTTCCGTGCAGGCATTCCTGAAACGCACGATCAAACTTGTCAAGATCCTCAGGATGGACGGTGCTTCTTGTCCACTGCGGGCTCTTTTCGATTTCATCGATTCGATATCCCATCAATTCTTCAAGCGACGTTACCCTCTCGTACTGATTGGTCACCACGTTCCAATCGATGATCACACTGTTGATGGCTTGAGAAATCAGTCGGAGACGTGTGTGCTGGTCATCTAATTCCAGTTGGGTTTGCGCAAGCTTAGCCTCCAGCAGAGCAACTTCACTCGCAAGATCGTCCATGGACTTCACTAGATTGCTCAACCCGGCCACCAATGAAAAACTGGAAGGATTGATCGTAACACGAATGAGAGTGCCGTGTTAGCGATTTCCAACGCTTCCGTGTATCCTTGTATTCTGTTTTGTTTCTCGCCAGCAGGAATCAGGATTGAATTGCCTGGGCTAATAGCCGATGGAAGTGAAATACCCCTTCTTCCCTGCGAACACTGTACCTGCCTGTATCGAAGGACCGGCTGCGAAGTCCCCGCTGTACGTCTTCACAGATGCTGACATCCTCGTATTGAATTTGGTCCGCTACTTCCATGCTTCGTGCCTGCTGGTCGCGTGCTTCTTCTGACGATGCATCCTTGTCGAAATAGAAATCAAATAGCACTCTGCAGCGATCCGGACCAAGAGGCAGTACGAGATTGGTGTCCATGATGCCTTCGTAAACATTGATCATCAAATTTGGATAGACCCACCAGTAAGCAGCGGTTTTGCCGCCTCGCACACTGGCTGCGCTGGCATCGTCACTGCTGTCCGGTTGTTTCAGGGGAGAGGATTGTAAACTGGTATACCGGAAACACTCTGTACGGTAGTTCTTGTAGTCCAGCACACCAGCCAGTGATGGGTGTATGGCATTGACGTGGTAGCCACCATCGAGATAGTTATCGACGAAGACCTTCCAGTTGCATTGAAGGATGTACTCCTTTCTTCCCACGCAACGGAGGTGATGGATGCCATACGATTCCAGCATCGCAGGTAAAGGTGCAAGAAACTCTGCCAGTGTGCAGGTTGGCTGTCCCTGATGCACAAAGACGAGAGGTCCCCAGGTTTCACATCGTAGTTCAGGAAGACCGTTGTCTTCACGCTGAAAGTTGGCTACGCCTTCAAACTCAGGAACCCCGCGTAGTTTACCACTGAGATCATAGGTCCAGCCATGGTACGGGCAGCGAAGCCTATCAGTTACGCCACATTCAGAGGAAGCGACGCGGGCGGCGCGGTGTCGACAGACGTTATAAAACGCTCTTAGCTTCTTGTCGTCCCCTCGAATAATGAGCAAGGGTTCGTTGGCAACTTCGATGGTGAAATATGCTCCTGCCAACTCTACCTGATCGGTTCTGCCGACACAGAGCCAGGTATTACTAAAAAGGGCTTGTCGTTCCTGGGCTGCAATCGCTTCTGAGGTGTACCAACTCGAGGGAATGGTCGAAGCCTGAGCTAACGGAAGATCGCGATCAATCATTAACCTCTCCTCGATGGTGCTGTATTGAAACGTAGCTTTCCACCTGGGTCAAGTAACAATTGCTACATCCATCACAGCTTCCAAACGTAGTACAACCATTCGATCAACAGGCCTGGAAATTCATTCTCTAATTGAAAATTAGCAGTTGGCATGAGATATAGATGTGGTAGGATACAACGTTCGAGTGAACATGATCGCATGCATACACCAGTAGAAAACAAAGTGCCTCGCGTCACGCCGATCACGCACGATACGGTGAGCAGGGGGCCGACTGCCGATCAACCAACTGAAGAACACGTCAATATCGTTCAGTTGGATCATGTCTTCCCTGAGAAATTTGGCCAATATCGGGTGCTGAAACTGCTCGGCAACGGTGGAATGGGGTCGGTGTATTTGGCAGAAGATCCTTTACTGCAGCGACGTGTTGCCATCAAGACGCTTCGTCCTGAACTGGCAAACCACCGGGTTTCAAAAGAAAGATTCTTCCGCGAAGCCATCCTGGTTTCCGGCCTGAAACATGAGCACATTGTTACCATTTACAATGTCGGTGAAGAATATGGAATTCCCTATCTGGCGATGGAATACCTCGAAGGCCAATCGCTGGAAGAGTTCATCCAAAAGAAACGGAAGTTAACCTGGGTTCAAATCATGAGGCTGGGCCGGGAGATTGCCCGTGCCCTGGCTGTGGCGCATGCCAAGAACCTGATCCATCGAGATGTGAAGCCAGCCAATATCTGGCTGGAACTTCTCGACAGTAAAACCGGCAAAACCCGGGTCAAACTGCTTGATTTCGGTTTAGCTCGTTACTGCCAGCAGACCGATGGCCTGACCCAGGCAGGGATGGTGGTGGGCACCCCCCATTATGTTTCCCCGGAGCAGGCTCGAGGTAAGGAACTTGATTCACGAAGTGACTTGTTTAGTTTGGGTGTAGTCCTGTACCGTCTGTCGACCAGAATGTATCCCTTTGATGGACCAGATACACTCGCGTTGCTCAGTTCGCTGGCCGTTGATGAACCATTGCCCATGCGACATCACAATCCGGATGTGCCTGAATCGCTGGACAACTTTGTCAAAACTCTCCTTGCCAAGGATCCTAACGACAGGCCTGCGACCGCTAAAATCGCAGCTGAACAACTCAGTCATCTATATCATCTTGAACTCGAACGTAATGGTCAGACCAATCATTCAGGCAAACTGCCTGCACTACCGTCGAAAATCCCGTTCCTGCAAGCAGAGGAACCACCAAAACCCGAGATTGTAAAACCGGAGAAGCCCTGGGTCTTTGTTTTGATATTCTTGATAAGCCTGTGCAGCGTCACCCTGATCGCACTTCTCATTCTGAAACTGATGTGGTAGTTACCGACTGATATCGAGCATCATGCGGTCCAGCCCCTCCACCACCACTACATTCTTGGCCTTTTCAATCAGGTGTTGCACCTGCTGGGGCTTGTCCATCGGCACAACGAAGAGCGATTCCATCACTTCCGGCTGAATGTGACTGGAGACATAGACTTTGGCCTGCTCTAGCGCATAGGCGAGATGCCACCAGGGAAGCAGGTCCATGTCTTTGTGCTGACGAACTTCGGTCAGTCCAGCAACGATAGTATCGGAAGCAGAGACAATATCCGCTCCGAGAGGTAAGGCGCCAGATGCTGTCGAAAGGATGGCAATTACGCCATCCTGGTGGACAGCCTTGAATGCATGGAAGGCAGCTTCCGCTACCTGGCCAAAGTGTTGTTCGCTGGCAGGGCTGGCAATTGTGCCTATCACCAGATCGACCTGGTTTGGCAGATGCACGACGTTGTGCTCTTTCAGCCAACTGTCGGCTTGCTGTTTCACCTCCGCAGCACTGCCTGCGAAGATGTCACTCACGGTGCCATTCGGCCCTTCCGCCACCGCAACGACGAATGGCAGGCCAAGCAACCAGCCTACTTCTTCCGCTTCCTTCCAGATGGGGAAGGCACGTTCCACTCCAGTAGAGTAGGCATGCTTGAGACGAGTCAATTCTTCGTAGGTCGGTGCGTCGCTGAAGGTTGGGAAGACCTCAGCCATCCCGGTGGTGATGCCGAAGATGGCATCGAACCGAACATTACCGACGATGATGAGTTGATCAGCATCGACGATGAACCGATTGAGGTAGATGCGGCGACCTGGTTTGGTGCTCGCGAGGTACGCCATCGCCTTCTCATCACGGCTGTGTTCCACCACCTGGAAACCAGCCACCGATTCGGGCATCGCCTTGACCCACGCTGGTTCCACGCCGGCCCGGCGAGGCTGCACCATGACGGTGACCTGTTCCATCAGCACGCCTGCTCGCTGCACATGTTCAAGCACTGCCTGCATGATCGGAGCGATGCCGTTGGTATCTTCGTGGACGACGATACAAAGGTGATCGTCTGGCGTCAGGGCACGGCGTAGTGCAGGAAACTCGATGGGGGTTTCGAGCCGTTCCGCTGCAAGGGCATGCACATCCTGCACAACTTGGGGCACGCCACTACGTTTGCCGGTGACTAGTACACCGGGTGGAATACGGAGTTCGAGCGTTTCGCTGCCAACCTGGATGATAGTGTTCGACATGCTGAGCTTACGTGAGGTTGGGAGTTTCAGTGAGGAATCGGGCATAGGCTGCTTGTGCTGCTGCAACATCCACCGCTCGGGGAACGAGGATGCCTCGGAGGCGGCCGCGGAGGATGACACCTTTTTCCAGATCATGCCCGAAGAGACGGAAGCGGGCACTGGTGATGCCAGCATCGGTCTTCGTCGTCAGCGCGATGCCATCGTGAGGATGGCAGAACTCGGCGTAGCTGAGTTGTGAACCGGCTGGCCGATAAATCAGGATACCCGGAGTGACGCTGTCATCGACGATGACTTCGCCTGCACCGAGGGTAGATCGGGTTTGCACAGCCAGGTCGTCCCACTTGCCGGGAGTGAGAGTGGAGACTTCGAGATCAATGATGCCTTCCGGAAGCACCCGCCAGCGAGCCGTGCATTCGACCGGGCGTTTGGTCGTCGGGGCGTATTGCACCAGCAAGTTGTCTTGCCGAATGACGACATCAGGCACCTGCCCCGCGGTATGCAATGGCTGCGGGCCGAGGTCAACAGCATCGACAATCTCGAGACCCAGTAGCGGACCTGCGGTGATGGTCGGTGCCTGGAGCAGTAAACCATCAAGTGGCTGACACTGCACTGTCAATTCGCCCGTCTGCCCTTCGAGCAAATCAGGCTGTTTGGCTTTCCATGTAAATGGGGGCATTGCCCGTGGTCCTGCTGGTGGTAATCTCAGTTATCTTATGGAGTGAGCAGTGGCAAGGTTGTTCGGTACTCCGATCAACCCTGTACGTGTGCAGCCACCTAGCGTGGGCCACAGGGTTGAGTTGAGTACAACACAACCCTGCCACCATTACATCTCCTTCTTCACCAACTCAATCTGTGCCAAGTGATGCTGGCAGTGCCAGGCGTAGACGCCGAGGGCTTCGCCGAGGCTGACAACAGTCTTGTATTCGGGGTGATAGTAGGTGTGGTTGAAGTCCTGTTCATGCATGTTCTCAATCACACGCAGCCAGCGGTGATGAAGGGCTTCCAGCAACTGAAGTGAGACATGCACATCAGTAGTCTGGGGTTCTTCCAGTGCGGACCATCGGGATTCGTTGTACGGCTTAATGATCGGCTGCGTTTCCGTCAGCGTGAGCTTGAAACGTACATAGGCGTTGATGTGGCTGTCTGCCAGGTGGTTGACAATCTGCTGCAACGTCCAGTTGCGGTACTTGGTCTTCAGTTGTTCAGGTGAAAGACCGGTCACTGCTGCACGTAATTTGGCGGGGAAGTCCTTGAGCACACTGATCATCGCTGCCCGCTCTATTTCCGTTGGCTTGGGATTGGAGATGTAAGGCCCAGCGGGGTTTTCGGGACGGGTGGACATGGCATTGCTCCTGGTCTTTCAGATGTTGTACGGTTTCTGACATCATCACATCCGCAAGTCGCTATCCACCGCATCGGCTGCAATCCAGCCTGACATCATCACCATCGGCATGCCTGGCCCCGGGTGGGCGGCGCCGCCGGCGAGGTAGAGGCCTGGGACATCTGCTACTCGGTTGCTGGGCTTGAAGCCACCTTGCATCTTGCCATGACTGGCGAGGCCGTAGATGGCACCGTTCAAAACTTGGTAGCGGTCGTTAATATCCTGTGGTGTCAGATGATGTTCCACCACGATGCGATCTTCGAGGTCAGTCATGCCTGCTGCATCAGCCAGCTTCTTGAAGATAACCTTGCGGTAGTCAGGCAGCATCGCCTTCCAGTCTTGCCCAGGACGCAAGTAAGGCGTGTGGACCAGAATATAGAGTGCTTCGCCACCAGCCGGTGCAACCCCCGGTTCACTGATGGCGGGGGCACAGACGTAGCAACTCGGATCAGCAGCGGGGATGCCTTTTCGGTAGATGTCTTCGAACTCCTGATGCGGATCAGCGGAGAAGACGAAGTTGTGGTGAAGCAACTGGGGATACCGTTTCTTCAAGCCGAGGTAGAGCACCACGCCGGAGCAAGCAGGTTCGTAGCTCCGCTTGCGTTCGAAGGCATCTGCCACATCGCTGCCAGCCAGGAGTTCGCGATGGGTGCGGACGCTGTCCATGTTCGAGACGACCGCATCAAAGCGATGGGTGGTGCCATCTTGCGTGACCAGGCCGGTCGCACGGTTGTTGTCGAGTTGCACCTGTCGCACCTGCTCGCCGGTACGGAAGAGAACGCCTAGCTCGCTGGCCAGTTTGTGGAGAGCTAACGGCACTGCACGGGTTCCGCCGATGGGATACCAGATGCCTTCGCCGGTCTGCATGTGCGCGATACCACAGAGCACCGCGGGCGATTGATCGGGAGCGGAGCCAACGTACTGGGTGAAGTGATCGAGCATCTGGGCCACCCGTTCATCAGGCACGAACGAACGGACAGTGCTGGCCACGGTCTTGTGAAACCGCATCTCCAGCAAGTCAGCCAGCATGGCAGGCTTGAAGGTTTCGGTGAAGTTCATCATGTCCATCACGCCGCCGATAGGCTTCCAGAAGTAGAAGCGTTCGGAAATGCGATGCAACTTCTCTGACATAGCCAGGAACTTCTGATACCCTGAGACCGACTGGGGCGAGTAGCCTGCCAGCGTTTTCTTCATCTCATCGAGATTGGCGTGCAGATCGAGTGTTGTCTGATCGGAATAGAAACAGCGCCATTGTGGATCGAGTGCCACCAGTTCGAGTTCATCTTCGAGCCGTCGGTCAGCTTCGGCAAAGATGCGACGAAGCACCGAAGGGAGAGTCAGAATCGTTGGCCCCATGTCAAAGCGGTAACCCGCCTGCTCCCACTGTGCCGCCTTGCCTCCGAGCCAATCGTTGCGTTCGAAGAGGGTGACCGCGTAGCCTCGAGCAGCCAGCGTGCAGGCTGAAGCCAGCCCCGCGAGCCCACCACCTATGATGCCAACCGACCGGCGTTTCCGTGCGCTCATGATGTCTTCCGTGAATGGTGATTACAGCAATAGTATATCTGTTGGAGAACTGGCTTCAGCCGGCCAGCGTGTCCAAAATGAAAAAGAATCCCCTCCAGCAGCATGTGTGTGTGGTCTGACTCCCTTCTCCCTCCTGGGGTGAAGGGATGGGGTTGAGGGGTACTGAATCGTGTTGAACCGAGTTGAAAAAAAAACGGGTTGAACACGGGTTGGTGCCCTCACCCCCGGCCCCTCTCTCCGTTGGGTAGAGGGGAGCATGATAATTAAGGAGCAATAGCGATACGTGCCTTCTTGAGATGTTGGTTCAACAATTCCTGCGGCTCTTTGCTGGTGACGATATCCTTGACCTCATTACCGAGGAAGGCTTTGATCCAGAAACATTCAAAGCAAATGACATAGTCGGTAATTTTGCCGTTCCTCTCTACACGAAGTGCATGACGAGGCCAGAAGCATCGGGCGAAGCCGTGGTTGAGGTTTTCAGTTCCTTGTTTCAGTGCCTGCACTACCTCCGCCCGCTCGTCGGCTGACTTGATCTCGATCTTGCCGAGGACAGGATAGCCACGAAACTCCTCCATTGCTGGTGGCATTTTCTGGTCTTTGTTCTTCTCGGTTCCATCTATGGAATAGAGAGTAATCCTGGTGGCCTGGGCCATGGGTTGCAACCAGTCGGGGACAGTCTCGGTGGGTTTTGTGGGAACGGCAGGTGAGGTGGTGCAGCCTGTGATGAGAAGCAGGAGTAACAGGTTGTGTTGTTTCATTATGAGTGCCCTTACATCCTGGATACAGAAGTAAGTTCTCTCAAACCCGTTTGAGCAGTTTGCGGTAGTCGATGTACTCATTCTTCCAATCGCCGTAGCAACCAGTCAGCCCACAAGCCGGGCATCGGCATCCTACGTAAAGCCACCTTACATCTTTGCTGTCGTCATACAGTGCAACGCCCACGGTTATTTCGAAGACGTCTTTTCGGCAAATACATGTTGCAGATTCAACCTCAACCTCTTCCATGTACTCGTCACTATCACTTATCGGATGTTCGTTGCCACACTGGGAGCAGGTACGAACTGCGATACCTGCATCGTCGTCCAAGGCTAACTGGAAAGTCCGTGAACCACATTTACACTTGGCATCAGCGAACTGAGTCGGAACGTATTCATTCAGTTTACCGAACCGAATGAGTTCATCACGGATATCTGCCTGAGTGTCAGCGTACCACCATTTACCTTTTTTGCGTAGGGGCATGGGATGTCTCTTTCGTATGCGTTTATCAACAAAATTTGGCACGAAGAACCTAGGTGAATCGGATAATATCACTCACTCGACATTGTATCAATCATGTACATAGCCCAGTGAATCCATCCGTACTGCGCATCTCGATTGCACATTTCCCCTGGCTAGCGCCACGGGCTGTCATGGCCTGGATCTCTCAAACCACTTTGCTCTAAATGCAACATGTTGGCAGCCCGTGGCGCCAGCCAGGGGAGACCGTGCGATGGTGAGATGAATTACCTAGTGACGTACCCCTGTCGCGAGGCGTACCCTCGCTCACGCTTCGGGTGGTGATCAATATCGGTTTAACACAAGTAAATACCCCTCACCCCCAGCCCCTCTCCCCGAGAGGGAGAGGGGGCATCTGCTGTACTCTCATTGTTGCGAGATGGGTACTTTGTCCTTCTCATCACCTTTTCAAGAACTTTTCTGCCACTGCCAGCGTTGTAGCAATAGAGATACAAGTAGCCATCTACCTGATGGACTACTAAGATTTTCGGTGCTGGCCCGAACACAGCCAGTTCCGGCAAGCAT